>CAYFXP010000435.1:0-3890 GCA_964346935.1 uncultured Syntrophobacterales bacterium | reverse complement strand
TTGCTATTCGGGATTACTACTGGCTGTTGCTGTTGATCGCCGCTGGGATCGGGCTTTTCATCTATCTCCAACTTCAGACTGAACGCGGGTGGTTTTTCTGGGACAAGAATAAGCTCCTGATCCCCATCTTAGGGCCGTTGATGCGAAAATATTCCCTGACCAAGTTTACCAGGACGTTGGGGGTTTTGATCAATAGCGGAGTCCCCATCTTGGCCGCCCTCGATCTGGTCGCGGAAACCTCTGATAATAAAATGTTGGAAATTGCCCTCGGCGAGAGCTCAATGTCCATTGAACAGGGAAGCGGATTTGCCGAGGCCCTTAGTGAGAGGAGAACCGTATTTCCCGAGATGGTAATTCAGATGTCCGCCACCGGGGAGGAATCGGGGACGTTGGACAACATGTTGAGCAAGGTGGCAAACTTCTATGAACAACAGATTGAGTCGGCCATCACTACGCTGACGAGCCTCATCGAGCCAATCCTCGTCATCGTCATCGGATCGGTGGTGGGAGGAATTCTGCTCTCCATCTTCCTTCCTATATTCAAGATGGGGAGGGCAATCCAGTAGTGGGGAAGCCCCCCTTCCCCCTAATCGGAAGTTCGATTCTGAAGATCACGCCCCCGTGCCCCCCTTCTTCCTCATTCATGACCCTGATATTGCCTCCATGAGCGGTGACGATCTGTTGTGCAATGCTCAGACCCAGTCCGATGCCTCCGGGCTTGGTGGTGAAGAAGGGATTGAATACCCGTTCACCGTCCTCGATGGAGATGGGCTCTCCCGTATTGAAGACGTCGATGACGATGCGCCCTCGATCGGAATCGGTGGAACCGCGGAACTCAGCAACATCCCTATGCATGGGCGGCCGGATGAGATCCGTTTTGACCTTAACGGTTCCGCCTTCAGGGCTCGCCTCCAATGCGTTATTGATGATATTGAGGATCGCCTGGGTGATCTTATCGGGCTCAACGGTGATCCGGGGCAGATCTCCTCGATAGTCCTCCATGGTGGTGATCTTTTTCTCCGGAAACCCGGTCTTCGCTAAGGAGACCGTCTCCCGAACGATTTCCTCTATGTCCCGCCCTTGAAACGTGTAGGTTGAGGGTTGGGCAAAGGTCAACAGCTCCTCCACGACTTTGTTCAACCTGTCGATCTCCTTGATGATTACCTCAATGTATTCCGCCCTTCCGCCCTTCTCGACGATATCCTCCTGCAGCAATTGGGCCAACCCCTTCAGAGATCCAAGAGGGCTCCGTATCTCGTGGGCCAATCCCGCTACAAGGCTTCCCATTGAGGCAAGCCGATTGATTCTCTCCATTTCCGCCTGAATTTCCTTGATCTCCTCCAGGCCGCGGAAGCTGGCCATGATCTCCAGCAACTTTCCGTCGGCACTGCCCAACAATGCCGTCCCGATCCTCATTGCCAGCTTCTTTCCCTTATCGCTCATGACCGTTACATCTTTCGCTGAGCTTGGCATTTCCCTCTCAATGCCGAGGAGTATCATGTCCACAAGGGCCTTGTTGGACTCATGGATGGGGAATAGATCCGTGAAGTGTCTCCCCACAACTTCCCGGGCATCATGGTCGAATATGGTCTCCGCAGCAGGGTTGAAGGTCGTAATGATTCCGTCGGAGTTAACGGTCACTACCGCGCCTGCAGAGCTCTCCAAGAGGTATCGGTTTAACGAGGAGACCATGTTATTGTAAGCCTGAACGAGTTCATTGATCTCCTCATGGGGAAAGGGCTCCAAGCTCTTACTGAGGTCTCCTGCGGCAACGGATTGGACTCTGCTGGTAAGCTGTTCGATGGGTTTCCTGATGGCATAGGTGAGCACTAGGCCCGAGAGGCAGGCCACGAATCCCCCGATTAAAACCCACTTCCGCATTTCTTGGGTCGCGTTCTTAACCTGGGCGTAGGTCGGATCTTTTTTGAATTGGAGAAGATTTCGTCGATTGATCTCAATGGCGAGGAATCCCGTGGCGAGGACCAGGAGCGTCGTGAAGACCTGAATTGCGATGAAGATGCGAATTCCGACCAGTCTGGATCTTTTCTTCACAGTCGGATCAATCCCCTTATTCCAAGAGGTATCGGACAAAGATATCGACCAACTCGGGGTCGAACTGCTTTCCCTTCTGCTCCTCGAGCACGGCAATGGCGTGATCCCTGGAGAGGGGACCTCGATAGGGGCGCTCGGTGGTCATGGCGTCATAGGCGTCTGCTATAGCGACGATCCGGGCCCCTGGCTCGATCTCCTTCCCCTTTATCCCATCCGGATATCCAGTACCGTCGAACCTCTCGTGATGGTGGCGAATGATGGGCTGGGCAGGCTCCAAGAAAGGAATTACCCGAATAATCCTTTCCCCTTTAGCCGGGTGCTCCTTTATCTGTCGGTATTCCTCCTCCGTGAGATCCCGGTCTTTGTGAATGATGAAATCGGGGATTCCGATCTTCCCGATATCGTGTAGGACACATGCGTGGTCAATGGTGGAGATGGTCTCATTTGACATCCCCAGGCGTTTGGCCAGTTGATTGGCATAGGTCCTAACCCGCTCGGAATGCCCTCTCGTATACCGGTCCTTCTCCTCAACGGCCGCTGCAAGGGCCTTCATGGTCATAAAATAGCTCTTTTCTAACTCGATGCTCTTCAGTTGATTGTTGATGGCAACCGAAGCCGTATCGGCGATGAAGTCCAGATTTTCCAAATCTTCGTTGGTGTAGGGTTGATCGCCAAAACGATTGGTCACGTTAATGATACCCAATGATTGGTTGGTGGCTCTAAGGGGAACTTGCATGAGCGGAAAGCTAATAAATGACTTATATTCGGAATACCGATCCGATTCAGCCTTGATGGAGCCGATGTCTTCGACAATCTTAGCCTTCCCCGTTTCCAGAACCTGGCCCGCAATTGCCTTTCCCTTCTTTATCCTCGTGTTTCTGGCGATCTCTTCATCCAGTCCAATGTGACCCTTGATGGTCAGGTATTCTCCCTTTTCGTCGAGCAACATGATCGATACCCGCTTGCTGAACATGAAATCGGCAATAAAGTTCACCACGGAATTCACCACGTCCTCGAGGCTATCCATTGAATTGAGCTGGTTGGCGAACTTGTAGATGGCAAAGATGGTCTTCGTCTGTTCCCGTACCTTCCGCTCCAGGTTCCGCTGGTACTCCTCGAGTTGATCATTAAGCCTCTTCTTCTCAACGGCCCTCTTGACCGTATTGATCAGGGTTTCGCGCTCAATGGGCTTGGTGATATAGTCATAGGCCCCTGCCGTAATGGATTCCTGCGCCGTATCCAGGGAGGGGGCGCCCGTGACCATGATTACCGGGACATCTCGGCGCTGACTCTGTAGCCTCTTGAGGAGCTCGAGGCCGTCCATTCCCTCCATGCGGATGTCCGAAATGACCGAATCGAAGGAGTTCTCCTGAAAGAGCTGAAGGGCATCCTTGGCATTATCGCTCGAGGTTACCTCATATCCCTCCATCTCCAGGCGCTTTTGGATCGATTTCCTGATGGTCAGCTCATCATCGACCACGAGGATTCTCGACCTGTTCACGGGTTGAGTCTCATTCGCCATCGTCGCTCTCTCCTTCATATACCGGAAGGTCAACGGTCACCTTGGTAAACTTCCCCTCCTTGCTCTCGAAACGGATAGAGCCCCCATGTTCCTGGATGATGTTGTAGCTGATGCTCAGGCCCAACCCGGTTCCCTGTCCCTGTTCCTTCGTGGTGAAAAAGGGGTTGAGTATCTTGTCCACGTTTTCCTCCGATATGCCGATGCCCTTGTCCAGAAATTCGATCCGGACGTATTTTCGCCCGTTCTCCTCCACCTGATCCGTTCCGATGAAGAGGGTCTTATCTTCATGGGAATCGGGGTATTTCTGGTTCAAGGC
>CAYFXP010000434.1:0-3017 GCA_964346935.1 uncultured Syntrophobacterales bacterium | reverse complement strand
CGAAGAACGGTTGGGTCAAAAACCTCTCCAGCCGCCGGGCCCGGTTTACGGTCTGCCGATCATCCCGAGAGAGTTCCTCAATGCCCAACATGGCAATGATATCCTTCAGGTCCTCGTAATTGGCCAATGTCTTCCGGATCTCTTGCCCGATACCATAGTGGCGATCCCCCACGATGTGTGGCACCGACATTTTGGAGCCCGACTGTAAGGGATCTATTGCGGGGTACAACCCCTCGCTGGCTTTCTTTCGCGAAAGCACAATGGAGGCCGAAAGGTGGCCGAAGGTATGGACTGCCGAGGGATCCGTGAAGTCATCCGCCGGCACGTACACTGCTTGGATAGATGTAATAGCCCCGGTGTCGGTGTTACAGATTCTCTCCTCGAGTTCCGCCAGCTCCGTGCCCAGGGTCGGTTGATATCCGAGGCGGGAGGGAAGCTGGCCCATGAGCCCGGAGACCTCCATCCCCGCCTGAATAAAACGAAAGATATTGTCGATCAGGAGCAGGACATCCTGCCTCAGGTCATCCCGGAAATATTCCGCCAGGGTGAGCGCCGCATGGCCCACTCGAAATCTGGCCCCCGGCGGTTCATTCATCTGTCCGAAAACCATAACGGTACTCTCCAACACCCCGGCTTCCTCCATCTCCCGGTAGAGCTCCTCCCCTTCTCGCACTCGTTCGCCGATTCCACAAAACAGGCTTACACCCTCATGTCCTCCTACCATATTATTGATCATCTCCATGATGAGCACGGTCTTTCCCACGCCCGCACCCCCGAAAAGCCCCGCTTTCCCTCCCCGTTCCAAGGGGGAGAGGACATCAATGGCCTTAATCCCGGTGGTAAAAATTTCCGATGTGGTGGATTGGCGATTCAGGGGAACCGGTTCCTGGTGAATGGAACGCCATTGGCCTCCAGCGATAGGCTCCTTCTTGTCGATGGTCTCCCCAAAGATGTTGAACACCCTCCCCAGCACCTGCTTTCCCACGGGCACGCTGAGGGGGCGGCCCGTATCGTTCACCCTTGATCCCAGGGCAAGGCCCTGCGTTGAGGTGAGGGCAATTCCCCGAATGGTTTCCGAGTCCATATGGGTGATCACCTCGAGGATGATGTTCTCATCATCACCCGCTTTCAGCACGGCGTTGAGGGAGGGGAGACGGTTGGGAAAGTTGACGTCTACCACGCTGCCGCGCACCGAAACCACCGTTCCCCGGTTGAGCTCTCTGGTATCTTCCTGTTTCGCCATCGGCCACCCGTTTCGAATTTATTTCCCTTCGGTTTCTGCGACGCGCTTCTTCACTTGGATAACGCTATCGGGGTTGAGGGAAATGGAGTCGATACCTTCCTCCACCAGAAAAGCGGCGAAGTCCGGATAATCGCTGGGGGCCTGGCCACAGATACCAACCTTTCGTTTGGCCTTGTGGGCAGTTTTAATGAGGTCGCTGACCATCCTCTTGACGGCGTCATTCCGTTCGTCGAAGAGGTCGGCGAGCTCCGCCGAATCCCGATCCACCCCCAAAACCAGCTGGGTGAGATCATTGCTCCCGATGGAGAAGCCATCGAACCGTTCCGCGAACTGATCCGCCAGGATGATGTTGGTGGGAATCTCACACATCACATAAACCTCCAGTCCGTTCTTCCCCTGCACGAGCCCATGTTCTGCCAGTGCCTCGAGGACCCGGTCCGCCTCCTCCACGGTTCGGCAAAAAGGGATCATGATGACGACGTTGGTCAACCCGATCTCTTCCCGAACCCGCTTGATGGCCCTGCACTCCAGGGCAAATCCGTCTCGGTACCGTTCACTATAATACCGGGAGGCACCCCGGAATCCCAGCATGGGGTTGTCTTCTTTTGGCTCGAACTGTTTCCCCCCGCTGAGGTTTGCGTATTCGTTGGTCTTGAAGTCGCTCATCCTCACAATGACGGGAGCAGGGTATTGGGAAGCCGCAATCTTCCCAATGCCCCGTGCCAGATGATCCACGAAATACTCCTCCTTATCGTCGTATCCCCGGGTCAATTCCGCAATTTGCTTACAGTCCTCTTTGTCCTCTACCTGGTCGAAGTGAACGAGCGCCATGGGGTGAATCTTGATGATATTGTTGATGATGAACTCCATCCGCGCCAGTCCGATCCCTTCGCAGGGAAGTCTCCACCATCGGAAGGCCGCGGCAGGACTGGCGATGTTCATCATGATGCGCGTCTTGGTATCACGAATTTCCCCCAGATTCATTGTCGCCTCCTCATAATCCAGCACCCCTTCGTAGACATAACCCTGATCACCCTCAGCGCACGAGATCGTGACCTCCTGATCGTCCTTCAAGCCCTCCGTGGCCTCCCCTGTTCCCACTATAGCCGGGATGCCCAGTTCTCGGCTCACGATGGCCGCATGGCAGGTACGCCCTCCATAGTCAGTCACAATCCCCGCCGCTCGTTTCATGATGGGAACCCAGTCCGGGTCGGTCATCTCTGTGACCAGAACCGCATCGTGTTCAAACTGATCGATCTGGTCCGCGCTCCTGATCAGGCAGACCTTCCCGGTGGCAATGGCGTCACCGATGCTCAACCCCGTGAGGAGTCTTTTCCCCTTCTCCTTGAGGGTATACGTCTTCAGGGAGGATGCCTCCTTTTGCGATTGAACGGTTTCCGGACGCGCCTGTACGATGAACAGCTCCTCGGTCTGCCCGTCCTTGGCCCATTCGATATCCATGGGTTTGCCGTAGTGCTCCTCTATGATTTCCGCCCACCGGGCCAATTGCAGGACCTCCTCGCCCTCCAACACGAACGCCCGGCGCTCCCTTTTCGACGTATCAATGTTCTTGGTGACCGCACTCCTTCCCTTGGCGTAGACCATCTTCTTCTCCTTGGTCCCCAACGTCTTTTCAATGATCGGTTTGAGCTTCTTTTTGTCCAGTAAGGGCTTGAAGACCCTATACTCATCGGGCGTGGCCGTACCCTGGACCACGTTCTCTCCCAGTCCCCAGGCGCCGTTGATCACCACGACATCCCGAAACCCGGTCTCG
>CAYFXP010000433.1:0-2535 GCA_964346935.1 uncultured Syntrophobacterales bacterium | reverse complement strand
TTCCGGATATCGATGAGGCGCTTTTCAGCGGGAGGGAAAGCTCCCCAAAGACAAACTCATACCAGCGGTATGAGACTACCTTTACCGATAAGGCCGGGAAATCCCGGTTCCTGGGATTTTCCATCTCTCCCCTGAGGGATAATAACGACCAGGTGACGGGCAAGACCTTTATCTTTCAGGACATTACCAGATTCAAGGAAATGGAGGAACAAATTAAGCGCTCCGATCGAATGGCAACCATCGGAGAGTTCGCAGCGGGCATCGCCCACGAAATTCGAAATCCCCTCACCTCACTGAGCGGATCTATCCAAGTCCTAAAAGAGGAGGTGAAACTGAAGGGGGCGAATCGACACCTCATGGATATTATCCTGAGGGAATCGGAGAGGCTCAATAATCTGATCACGGACTTCCTGCTTTTTGCCCAACCTCCCAGGATGCACCAGGAAAAGTTGGATATCGGTGAGCTTATCGATGAGACGCTTCAGTTATTTGAGAATTCCCCAGGCCATAATAGCGCTATCAAAATCGCCAAGGAGTTGGAAAGGGAGACTTTTCTCCTCGGTGATCCCCATCAATTAAAGCAACTGTTCTGGAATCTATTTATCAATGCTGCCCAGATCATGCCCAATGGGGGGGAATTACGGGTCAAACTCGAAACTGGCACCGCCGATGGAACCTCCAACCCATTGAAGGGAGCGGAAAAGGGGGGAAACATCCCCTTTACAAAGATATCCGTCTCGGATACCGGCGATGGCATTAAGCCCGAGGAAAAGGAGAAGATTTTCGAGCCTTTTTTCACCACCAAGGAGGGGGGAACCGGCTTGGGATTGGCCATTGTCCATCGAATCGTGGAAAACCACGAGGGCTTCATTTCCGTCAATAGTCAACACAATAAGGGAACGACTTTTAATATTTTCTTGCCCATGGACGGGGGTCTCAAATCTTAACCGTGGGATATCGGCATGGAAAAACAGAAAATCTTAGTGGTGGATGATGAACGGAGCATGAGGGAGTTTCTCGGGATCATGCTCGCCAAAGAGGGTTATAGCGTGACTCAGTGTCCTGATGGGGAGACGGCTCTGAAGCAAGTGGAGGAGGATATTTTCGACCTGGTCATCATGGATATCAGGATGCCCAAAATGGACGGGATCGCTGTTTTGGAACGGATAAAGGAAATGGCTCCAGAGAGCATTGTTATTATGATAACGGCCTTCGCCTCTACCGATACAGCAGTTCGAGCGATGAAGAAAGGTGCCTACGATTATATTACAAAGCCCTTCAAAATCGATGAGATTAAGCTCATTATCCGCAACGCCCTGGAAAAGAAGGCCTTGGAAAAGGAGAATATCCTCTTAAAACGCCTGGTTGAGACCAAGTTCAGTTTTGATCAGATCATTGGACAAAGCCCCAAGATGATAGCCATTTACGAGCTCATGGAGAAGGTGGCGCCAACCAAAACGAACATCCTCATTACGGGAGAAAGCGGAACGGGAAAGGAGTTGGTGGCCAAGGCTATCCATTTCAACAGCCCGCGAAGGGATAAGGCCTTTGTCACGTTGAACTGTGGCGCCATTCCGGAAAACCTCCTAGAAAGCGAGCTGTTCGGACACATGAAGGGTGCCTTTACTGGGGCGATGTACAATAAGCGAGGCCTGTTCGAAGTGGCTGATGGCGGATCCATCTTCCTCGATGAGATCGGCGAATTGCCCCTAGCAATGCAGGTGAAGCTCCTGAGAGTTATACAGGACAAGGAATTTACTCGTGTCGGGGGAACGGAACCCATCAAGGTCGATGTCCGGATCATATCGGCCTCCAATAAGGATTTAGAACAGGCTGTCAGGGAGAAGAAATTTCGTGAAGACCTCTACTACCGGCTCAATGTAATCCAGATCAAATTGCCGTTGCTCCGAGAGAGGAAGGAGGACATCCCCCTGCTGGCCGATCATTTTTTCAAGAAATACGTCCAAGAATTGGGAAAGGAGGTCCGAGAAATCTCACACGATGCCGTGAAATTGCTCGTCAATTACGATTACCCCGGAAATGTTAGGGAACTTCAGAATATCATCGAAAGGGCTGTTGCCCTAGAGACGAGTAATATACTAACGGCGGAAAATCTCCAATCTTACATGAATGAACAGCGTGGGGTCAAGAGCATTGACGATACCCTCTTCGACGTTCCTGCCGAGGGGATCGACTTGGAAAAGGTCGTGGAGGATTTGGAGAGGAACTTATTGCTCAAGGCATTGCAGAGGGCGAGGGGGGTAAAGAAGAAGGCGGCCCAACTGTTGAACATCAATTTCCGGTCGATCCGGTATCGTCTCGAGAAATACGGTATCAACACCAGGGACTAAGGGCGTTCGCCACCTACTCATGGCGAATTACCCACGGGAATCACATAGAGGGGCTTCAGCTCGCCGGGTAGGTTGAGCGCGCGGGACACATCGTCATCGTGAAACGCCCCCACCATGACGGAACACAGCCCCAATGCTTCCCCCTGTAGTGAGAGATTCTGTCCCAGGTGGCCCACCTCCATAT
>CAYFXP010000432.1:0-3911 GCA_964346935.1 uncultured Syntrophobacterales bacterium | reverse complement strand
CTATACGTACAAACAGTACTTCCAGTTTTTCCGATTTGAGTATGCCTCAGCGATTGCCGTGGTTATGACTGTCGTTCTCCTGTTGGTCAGTCTGCCCTATATCTGGATGATAAGCCAGGAAGAGTGAGATTGATGAAAACCAGCTCTTTTTTTCTCAAGGAATTTTTTCCAAAAACCGTCCTTTGGGTTTTCCTGATAGCTCTTTGTCTCTATTGCCTTTTTCCATTCACGTGGATGCTTTCCACTTCCCTGAAAACCGAGGCAGAGGCCTTCCGGATTCCGCCCACGTGGATTCCCCTGAAACCGACTCTGTATAGTTATATCGGGATTTGGGTGAGGAAGAACTTCGGCATCTATTTCTTTAACAGCACGGTCATTTCCCTTGCCACGGCAGTGCTCTCCACCTTTTTTGGCGCCTTGGCTGGTTATGGATTTTCCAGGTTCTTCTTCAAGGGCCGCCGTTTTCTCATCGGTTTCTTTTTGGCGACCCAGATGTTGCCGGGGGTGTTATTGGTAGGCCCTTATTTCAAGATTCTCAGCAAGATCGGTATCTACGACACCCGTACCGGTTTGATTATCGCTTTTCTGACCATTTGCCTTCCGTTTTCCACGTGGATGATGAAGGGGTTTATCGATAAAGTGCCGGTTTCCATGGACCAGTCTGCCATGGTCGACGGGTGTTCCAGAATGGGGATTTTTTTCAGGATTATTTTGCCGGTGGTTGCCCCCGGGATGGTTGCCACTATTCTCTTTGGCTTTCTTCTGGCATGGGGAGATCTTCTCTGGGCTTTGTGCCTCACGAGCAGTGAACCCATGATTACCGTCACTCTTGGTATCGCCCGAACTGTGGGAGAGTTCAGAATTATCTGGCCCATGTTGATGGCTGGCTCCCTCGTGGGAGGGATGCCAGCGATCATTCTCTATATTTTCTTACAGAGATTGCTGGTTCAGGGGTTGACAGCCGGGGCTGTGAAGGGTTGATGAACAAGTGTTTGAAAAGGTCGTTCTTTGCTGCTAATGTTGGTTCCTAATCTGTAATGAAGGACGAGGAAGGAGGCAAGAGATGTTGGAAAAAGTTACCCTTGGCAGGCATTGCGGGGCCGTATGCGCGAGCATAGAGAACTATCGGATAGTGGTTGGCGATGAGCTGATCGACGAGGTCATTGATCTTGCGCGGCTTTTGAGCGGCATCCGCATTTGTCACATCAACTCGACGGCCTACGGTGGCGGTGTAGCCGAATTGCTCGCGAGGCACCTCCCCATTTTACAAGATCTGGGGTTATCGTCCGATTGGCGTCTCATTCACGGAACACCGGATTTTTTCACGGTGACCAAGGCATTTCACAATGCGCTGCAAGGGGCGGAATACGACTTGAAAGAGCCGCAGCAAACGGTCTACCTGAGCGTAAACGAGCAAAGTGCCAAGCTGCTCCCCGAGGAGTATGATGTCTTCATTGTGCATGACCCGCAGCCGGCGGCCATTAGACATTTCGCCGGTGTAAAAGGGGCGAAGTGGATCTGGCGGTGCCATATCGACAGTTCTGCGCCGAATGCGGGTGTGAGGAAGTTCTTGCAGCCGTTCATTGAAGAATACGATGCAACGGTCTTCACCATGGCTGAGTTCCTCCTGCCCGAACTTCGGGCAAAACATCTCGCGTTGATCCCACCGGCGATTGACCCCCTGGGGACGAAGAACATGGAGATTTCATTGGACCTTTGCAAGCGTGCCATCTCGGATTCGGGGATCGATGTAGACCGACCGTTGCTCCTTCAGGTCTCCCGGTTCGATCCGTGGAAGGATCCCCTGGGAGTGATCAGGACATACCGTCTGGTGAAGAAGGAATTTCCCGATATTCAGCTTGCTTTGATCGGCGCCATGGCCGGAGATGATCCCGAGGGCTGGGATTTGTTTGAGCAGGTGGAGGAGGAGGCAGCAAAGGATACGGACCTCTTTGTATTCACGAACCTCGCCGGTACGGGCAACATGGAGGTAAACGTTTTTCAGCGGGGCTGCGATGTGGTGATCCAGAAATCCCTCCGTGAGGGCTTCGGCCTCGTGGTTTCGGAGGCCCTCTGGAAGGAGAAGCCCGTGGTCGCTGGTAGGGCCGGCGGTATTCCCATGCAGTTTCCGGATGTCTTCAGTAGATATCTCGTTGACTCGCCGGAACAGTGTGCCGAACAGGTTATTCACCTGTTGGAGCACATAGGGGAGCGCGGTGAGTTTGGTCGTTCTGGGCGCGAGCATGTACGGAGGAACTTCCTGCTCCCCCGCTTGGTTCGGGATGAGTTGAAGCTGATAGCAGGAATCTTAGGCCGCTCCTGATGAGGATATAACAATGGGAAAGATCTTAGTAACTGGTGCAGCAGGACAGATTGGCTCGGAATTAACCATGGCCTTACGTGAAAGATATGGCAACGAAAATGTCATAGCTACAGGTCATAAAACTAAACCGGATAACGGTTTGCTCGAATCGGGCCCGTTTCACTTCATCGATTGCGCGGAGATAAGCACGGTCGCCGAAATGGTGAAGAAGTACAAGGTGGATACGATTTATCATCTCGCGGCATTACTGTCGGCTGTGGCGGAGGAAAAGCCCCAACTTGCCTGGAATGTGAACATGATGGGTCTCTATAACATCTTAGAAGTGGCGCGTACCTATGAGTGCTCCGTTTTTACCCCAAGTTCCATCGGCGCGTTTGGCCCAACCACTCCTTTGGATAAAACCCCACAAGATACCATTCAGCGGCCGAACACAATGTATGGTGTAACCAAAGTCGCCGGTGAACTGCTCTGCGACTATTATTTCAAGAGATTTGGTGTAGATACGCGGGGAGTTCGTTATCCTGGAATCGTTTCTTATAAGACTCCACCGGCTGGGGGTACCACGGACTACGCTGTGGAGATTTACTATCACGCCATCGAGCATAAGAAATATACCTGCTATCTCAAGAAAGGCACGTATTTGGATATGATGTATATGTCAGACGCGCTAAAAGCGGCAATTGACCTGATGGAAGCGAGCCCGGCAAAACTCAACCATAGAAATGCCTTTAACGTGACGGCCATGAGCTTTGCCCCCGAGAATATTGCGGCTGAGATTGAAAAGGTAATTCCGGGATTCACCATGGATTTCGAAATAGACCCGCTCAGACAGGCGATTGCTGACTCTTGGCCGAACAGTATGGATGATAGCGCCGCTCGCGAGGAGTGGGAATGGCAGCCGGAATATGACCTCGTATCCATGACTCACGATATGATAGAAAAGCTCTCTCAAAAGCTCAGGATAAGGATAGACTAGCGAGGAGATTGAAGAGGTAGATTTTATGCGTTGCTTCCATGTTGTATGCTTTTTTTCTCTAAATTCGGGGGAGGGGCAAAATGTCAGGTAATAAATTAGACCGCGTACTCATTGAAAGCCTTGATGAATTGAGAGCACGGGGGACTCTTAAGGGCAAGGAAATGGTGATAACAGGCATAAAACGTGCTGGGGATGCCAAGGGCCCACGGTACTTTATCGAAGGTTTCGGGGAAAAAGAATTTCTCCGAATGAATTCCAATTCTTATCTCGGGATGTCGTTGGTCAGGGAGATAGTTGAAGCGGAGGAGGAGGCTTCAAGAGAATATGGTGTTGGTCCAGGGGCAGTCCGTTTTATCAGTGGCACGTATCAACCCCATGTTGAATTAGAACGGAAGTTGGCAAAGTTCCATAACCGGGAATCGGCGATGATTTTCAGCTCGGCCTATGCCACCATGATGGGCATTCTATCGCCAATGATAGACGATGAGACCATCGTCATCAGCGACGAGTTGAACCATAACTGTATCATTAACGCCATAAGGCTTTCTCGGCCCAAAATAAAGTGGATTTACAGGCAGCTGGATATGACCTATTTAGAAGACAGGACAAAAG
>CAYFXP010000431.1:0-4877 GCA_964346935.1 uncultured Syntrophobacterales bacterium | reverse complement strand
CGGGGTATCTGGGAAAGAGGGTGGATATGATCTTGATGAGGGTTGCGGACATCGTCATGGTCATGCCAGGCCTCCTCGTGATATTGATCCTTTCAGCCGTCATCGGGAAGTTGAGCGTGTGGAACCTGGTGATCATCATCGGCCTCTTGCGGTGGGCGAGCGTGGCCCGCGTCATTCGGTCCCAGACCCTCTCATTGAGGGAGCGGCCCTACGTCCAAGCTGCCATCATTTCCGGTGCCAGCAAGGGACGCATCATTTTCCGCCATATCGGCCCCAATGTCCTGCCCCTCTCCTTCCTGTACATGACCTTCGGGGTCACCACGGCAATTCTGGTCGAGGCCGCGTTGGCCTTCCTGGGATTTGGGGATCCCGGAACGGTGAGCTGGGGGATGATGTTGCAGTGGGTTTGGAAGACGGGGAATATGTTCAATGCCCCCTATTGGCTCTTACCCCCGGGGATTTGCATTTCACTGATTACCCTTTCCTTCTATCTCATCGGCAGGGCCTTGGACGAGGTGGTGAACCCCAGGCTCAGGCAGAGGTAGGGCGTGAGCTTACTGGACATCAGGAATTTGACCCTGCACTATGGGACAGCCAAGGGCATGGTGCAGGCCGTGGATAAGGTGTCCTTTTCCCTGGATAGAGGGGAGTCAGTGGGCCTCGTTGGGGAATCGGGTTGCGGCAAGAGCTCCGTCGCCATGGCTATCATGAAGCTTATGCCCCCCAATGCCGTGATTATGGAAGGGGAAATTCTCTTCAAGGGGGACAATATCCTCATCAAGGACGATGAGGAGATCCGGGGGATCCGCTGGAAGGAGATTTCCATGGTCTTTCAGGCGGCCATGAACGCATTGAACCCCGTCATCAGCGTGGGTGACCAAATCATCGAGGCTATTCAAGCCCACAATGATGTATCCGAGGCCAAAGCCTGGGAGAAGGTGAAGGAGCTGTATCGGCTGGTTGGCCTCGACCCGGGCCGGGGGAAATCCTATCCGCATGAATACAGCGGCGGGATGAAGCAGAGGGCCATTATCGCCATGAGCCTCGCCTGCTCCCCTGATTTGATTATCGCCGATGAACCGACCACGGCATTGGACGTTATCATGCAGGACCAGATTATTCAGGAAATCGTGGCCCTCCAGGATCGCTCGGATATGGCCATGATCTATATCTCCCACGATATTTCGGTCATCGCCGAGACGTGCGGCAAGACCGGGGTCATGTATGCCGGGAAAATCGTGGAATACGCCGATACCGATTCCCTTTTCTACGATACCTTGCACCCCTATACCAAGGCGTTGCTCTCCTCGTACCCGAGCATCAAGGGAGAGGTGAAGAGGCTTAACCCCATCCCCGGGGAACCGCCGAATCTCCTGAATCCTCCCGTCGGCTGCCGTTTCTATCCACGGTGTCCGGAAAGGGAGGGGATCTGTGATAGCCAGGAGCCGGAGTATCTTGAAGTAAGAGATGGTCATTTCGTGGCCTGCCATTTCGTGAAGCCGGCCTCGGGGAAAGAGACGCCATGAGCGAAAAGGACGAGATTCTGGTTGACGTCAAGGGTCTGACGAAGATCTATACCCTGAAGAGGAATATCTTCACCAGGTCGGCCCAGTTTGTTACGGCCCTTTATGACGCCAATTTTCAGATCAGCGACGGCGAGGTGTTCGGCCTGGTGGGGGAGAGCGGGAGCGGGAAGACCACGTGCGGACGAATCCTTTCCAGGCTTGAAGAGCCGACTGGCGGACAGATTTTCATCGAAGGTGTGGACATCAGTCATTTGAAGGGTAAGGAACTGCGAGAATTTCGGAAAAATGTTCAGATGATCTTCCAGGATCCCTACGAATCACTCAACCCGAGAATGACGGTGTACGATGCCGTGGTGGAACCCCTTGAGGTCCAGGCAATTGGGGACTATGAGGAGAGGGAGTATCGCGTTTGGAAGGCCTTAAAAACGGTGGAGCTCTACCCACCCGGGGATTACCTCTTTCGGTTTCCCCACGAATTGAGCGGCGGGCAGAGGCAGAGAGTGGCCATAGCGAGGGCGCTGGTTGTGGAGCCGGACTTCATTATAGCCGATGAACCTGTCTCAATGCTGGATGCCTCCATAAGGGCCGGGATCCTCAACCTCCTGCTGGATTTGCGGGGTCGCCTCGGCTTGACCTATCTCTTCATCACCCATGATGTGGCGGTAGCACGCTATATGTGCGATCGAATTGGTGTCATATTCAAGGGCAAGTTGGCGGAGTTGGGCAAGACGGAACAGGTCATCAATAATCCTCGTCATCCCTATACGAGGGCCCTTCTCTCGGCGGTGCCGGTGCCGGACCCGAGGGTCAAAAGGGAGCGGTTTCGCATTGAGGAGCGAGAGATACCGGACCGAGCCTTTGACCGATCGTGTATATTTCTGCCGAGATGCGCCGCCAGTGGTAGGATTTGTCGGAGGGAAAGCCCGGAGATGATCGAGGTGGAAGAGGATCACTACGCGGCATGCCATTTGTCCACGGAGATCTAATGTGCTATAGTAGACGAAATGCATCGGATTGAGTAATATGCATGGACGAATACCATAGAAGGTGATGTATGGATATATTGGAGCCAATTCTGAGGGATTTGTATGCCATTGTCGGGTCGATTTTCAGCCTGGATAGGGGCATTCACATCGTTAAGATCATCTTTACGATCATCATTATCCTGCTCCTGACCCGATTCGCTAATCGGCTCGTTGGCAGGGTCTTCCGTGCGATCTTCACCCCCAAGAAGGATGACCCCAAATACACGGAAAGGGCCAGATGGGCCAAGACGGCCATACCCCTGATGGAGAATGTCTCCAAATGGCTGATTTTGATTCTCTCGTTATTTTTCATCCTGAGCGCCTTGGGCGTTCCCCTCCAAGCCTTGCTGGCCAGTGCCGGAGTGGCGGGTCTAGCCATAGGGTTCGGAGCGCGGGAGTTCATCGCCGACGTGATCGGGGGATTCTTCCTGTTGTTCGAAGGCCTGGTGAAGGTTGGAGACTACGTCAAGGTCGGCGATGTGCGGGGAAGGATCGTCAACGTGGGATTGAGGGTTGTCCAAGTGCGTCGGTATAATGGGCAGCTTTGGGTCATACCCAATGGAAAATTGGATAAATTCGCCAATTACAGCCGGGAGTATATGCGGGCCATCGTCAAGGTGGGCGTGGCCTATGAGCAGGATGTCC
Source organism: uncultured Syntrophobacterales bacterium (assembly GCA_964346935.1). Lineage (GTDB taxonomy): Bacteria > Desulfobacterota > BSN033 > WVXP01. The sequence continues at coordinate 1,681 of CAYFXP010000431.1, read as the reverse complement.
GGAGGGCTATGCGCCTCCTGAAGGAAGTGGGCCAACAGTGGCATCAGGACCATCAGGACCTTGCCATCGACACCCCCAAGGTCACGGGCATCATCACCTTCGATGAGTCGAGGTGCATCATTCGGATTTCATGCAAGGTTAAGCCGCTGAAACATTGGCGGGCACAACGGCAGATAAGGCTCTTGATCAAAGATGCGTTCGAAAGGGAGGGCATCGAGATTCCCTTTGACCGGAACGTCGTTTACTTCAAGGACATCGAGGGTATACCGGGGGAGAGGAACCTCTATTCCTTTGTTCAGAGCGAGGCAGAAGAGGCGGAGGAGGAAGAGGGAATCCTGGCAGAGGAGAGAGCAGGATCACAGCCTGAGAAGCAACTTTAGGGCAGTTAGATGAGCTTGTCGATGTCCGTTTCCGTGACCCCGAGGATGTAGAGGATATTTGTCATTCGGCTGTGGGCGATATTCCCAGCCGCTACTCTATTGAGGGCCTTCTGGGCATTATAGGCAATTCCCAACCCCGCCTGGCCGAGCATGAGGGCGGCGTCAATCACATCACCCCTTATCCTGCCGGTGAGATAACCCTCGCTGATATCTAATTGGTTACCGAAGGCGTAATCGAGGTGTTGAAGAGACCGTTCAAAAGCTTTACACTGTCCCTGAATCTCATGGGCAAACGGCCCATTCCAGGGAACCCTCTCCATGAGTCGGCGGCAAAATAGCACATCCCCTCAAATCCGCTTTCTTAAGACATCTGCCGGGGCTGGGAAGACCTATCAGCTTACCATCAGGTTCCTCTCTCTCCTCAGGAGGATGAGGCCTTCGGCAGAGGCGCTGCGGGGGATCGTGGCAATCACCTTCACCAATCGGGCCGCGGCCGAGATGAAAGACCGTATCGTCCTCGCCCTGAAAGAAATCGCGTTGGGCCAAGGCGCAGGGAAGAGGCTCGCCCGGGAAACAGGTCTTCAACCGCGGGAGGCCTCGTCTTGGCTCGATGTCATCCTCGCCCACTTCGGCGATTTTCACGTACGTACCATCGACAGCCTGGTCTATGCCCTGGTGCGGGCCTTCTCGCTGGAGATGGGTTTGCGACCGGACCTTGAGGTGGTCTTTGAACAGGAGGCCGTCCTCGATCGCTGCTTCGATCATTTGCTGTCCTCCGCTCGGTGGGGAGATGAGTCAGACAGGCTCTACCAGCTCTTTTCCGAGCTCCTCGAAACGTATCTGGAGATAGAGAGAGCCAGGGGAATGGTGGTGGAGAAGGGGATCAGGAGAAGGATTCAGGAGCTCTATGAAAGGACGGATGGGCCCTTTGAGCCTGGTCACAAGCCGGATCTGAGGGCAGCGGAGGCCAAGTTGAGGCTATCGGCCGAGAAACTCCGATCAGGCATAACAGAATCCGAGCTTGAGGATTCTCTCCACAAGGGCATCTTCAAGCCCCAATACCTGGAGGATCCTTTGGCCCATGTGGGCAGGGGGTTTTTCGAGAAGAACTCCATAGGGGAAGCCCTCACCAAAAGGGCCCGGGGTATTGCGGAGCCGGCCATCTCTTGGCCGGAGAACCTCTATCAGGAGGTCAAGAGCGCACGGGAGGATTACCTTCACCTCCTGGCCGCGGCGAGGGTTCACGCCTACGTGAGGGCCCTGGAGGAACTGCGGCGCGAAGTAAGGGGATTGTCCCAAAG
>CAYFXP010000430.1:0-5315 GCA_964346935.1 uncultured Syntrophobacterales bacterium | reverse complement strand
CCCGGCGGGGTTTCGATCTTCCGGAGATCCCCACCTCCTGCTCCCATTACAAATAGATCAACGGCATCAGGATCGAGATCAGGGTCCTTACTGCGGTTGGAACAGAAGGCGATTTCCCTCCCGTCCGGCGACCAGCAGGGCCCATGTTCATCGTAGACTTCGCCCTTGGTCAGCTGTGTTGAGCGGCCAGTCCTGACGTCAATCCTCCATATGTGCCAGCGTTCTTTTGGAAGGAACCCCACCTCATCCTCTTTGAAAAAGACCCGGGTGATCCGCCGTGAGACTACTCCCAATTTCTTCTTCTGTTCGTTCTTCTCCCGTTCGATTTCCTCCCTATCCTTTTTTCGAAGGGTAAAGACCGCCTGTTTTCCATTGGGAGACCACTCAAAGTCGCCAATGGTTCCGTTTACCTTGGTCAACCGTCGCGCATCCCCACCGTAAAAGGGAATGATATAGATCTGAGCCTGGTTTTCATCGCCTCGATTGGATAGGAAGGCGATTTCACTGCCATCGGGAGACCATTTGGGCTGGGTATCCGTTTGATCGCCATAGGTGAATTGTCGGGGAGGCCCCTTATGGGTGGGCGCAATCCACAGGTTTGCGTATTTCTTCTCGGTCTTCCTATCCATGCGATGCAGGGAGAAAACGACGTGCCTCCCGTCCGGTGAAATTGAAGGTGCGGAGATGAGCTGGAATCGGTATAAATCCTCCGAAGTGATGTGGCGTTTTTTCCGCGAAGACATAATGCCTCCTAACGTTCCTTAAAGGGAAGCTTTCAGCCCATTAAAACAAATCCCCGTGGACAAAATCAAGCATGTCATGCCTTCGGAAGATTATGCTTACAAAGGAGAGGTTCATCTTACGACTTTCGGAGTTTCCTGACTTTGAGGGCATAAGTTTTGGCAATCCCTTGGTAGACTTTCCTTTTTCGGCCTTTGCAGGAGAACACCACCGTCCCTTCGCTTCAATAGGCTTTGTTCTGTTGACCGAATTCCCCTTCGCTCACTAAAAATAATTTTGGACCATTCTAAAGCTCGTTTCACTGCAAATCTAAAACTCGCCCTCTGGGCTCAAACATTAGATTTGCGACCGTTTCGCTTCCCTAAGAATGGTTACCCAAAATTCTTTAATATTCTCTCCGGGGAACCCGGTCAATAATATGTTGGGACATGGGAGCCTCCTCACCCTCGAAGGGTGCCCCACTGCTCCCGCGAGTCCCTCATGAACGCTGGTGTACTCCTTAGGCTCCGGAAACTCCAGTACCAAAATCCACTGTCTAATTTAGGCATCAAAACTAAAATCAGCAGGTTATGGAGCATTCCTGATCACCAGCAAGGCAACGCCGCCCTTGGCTATACTCAGGGCCGTGAGCCTGTCGAAGGGCAGATGATGCCTTGATGGTGGATCAGGGTACGACTTTCCTTGACAACCTCCTGAAACCGTGTTAAGCAGGATTCCGTATTCCCCGGCTGAAATGAAATACCGTTTCAGGTTAATCTATTTCTTTGCCCCAGGCCTGTTTCACGCGGCAAGGCCATGTCAAAAAAGAGCCGGCATCCCAACAGTTTTCCTCACGACCGGAGAAAATTCGTCCGCAGGGCCGAAGACAGGGGTCGAGACCGGTCCCTGAACGATAGTAAACGGAGGCTGAAATCCCTGGTAGAGCTCGGGCGAATCATTGGCCTCGATCTGGAGATCGATGGGGTGCTCCTGAAAATTGCCGAGAAGGCCGCTGAGGTCATGGAAGCGGACCGCTGTAGCCTCTTTCTTCATGACCCGGATACCGACGAGCTCTGGTCCACTGTGGCCATGGGCTTGGGAGGTCAGGTGATTCGTATCCCATCCGATGTTGGCCTCGCGGGATCTTGCTTTCAGGCAGGCGAGATCATCAACCTGGAGGACGCCTACGAGGACCCGCGGTTTAACAAGGAAGTGGACACACGCACCGGATACCGCACCCGGAGTGTGCTGTGCATGCCCATATATAATCGAGCGGGGGGGACCTTGGGAGTTATTCAACTTCTGAACAAGAAAAACGGGGTCTTCACCAAGGAGGACGAAACGTTTCTCAAGACTTTCGGGAACCACGCATCGGTATTCATCGAGATGGCTCAGCTCCAGAAGGCCCGGTTTGAGGCGCTGGAACGATCGCGGCAGGAGCTCGGGCGACTCAACCGAGCAAAAGACAAGGCCCTTCATCACCTATCCCACGAGCTCAGGACTCCCTTGGCGGTAATCCAGGGGACCATTCGCCTCCTGGAGCGAAAGCTCCGGACCTCAATATCACCGAGCGACTGGAAACAATGGTTCGAGACCTTGGAAAATCACGTGAATCGCCTCATCGAGATCCAGCGAGAGGCCGATTCAATCCTCCGCTCATACCAGGAAGTACAGGAAGCCCCCCTTTATATGGAGCTTGACCGGCTTTGGCGACGGCTGGAGGATGCCTTGGAGATACCCTCCGACCTGAAAACCCATTGGAATTCCCTAAAGGCACAGATGGCCCAGCTTCTCCCGGAGAAACATCCTCCCGGGGAGCCCGTTGACCTGCTCTCCTGTATCCAGGGGATATTGGAGGAAGTTAAGCGGAAAGCTCACCATCGGGACGTCCATCTTTTCACGGAAGGAGAAAAGGATCTTTGTGTATCTACCGATCACGGTATCCTTGAGGAGGTCATGGAGGGCCTCCTGAAGAACGCCATCGAGAACACGCCCGACGGGGGGACGATACGGGTGTTAATGGAACGGAGGGGACAGGAGGTTCTCCTTCAGGTCCAGGACTCGGGCGTCGGAATCACCGATGAGAATCAAAGGCATATCTTCGAGGGTTTCTTCCCCACCCAGGAGGCTGAATTGTATTCCTCCAAGAGGCCCTACGACTTCAACGCTGGGGGCAAGGGGCTGGACCTGTTTCGGATGAGGGTCTATGGCCAGCGCTTTGGCTTCGGTCTCTCAATGGAGAGTCGACGATGCACCCATCTCCCCACGGACCGGGATCTCTGTAAGGGGAAAATCTCATTATGTATGCATTGCCAAGGACCGGAGGATTGTTCGGCCTCTGGAGGAAGTACCTTTTGCGTGTCCTTTCCGGTTTCAAGGGAGGGGCCTTTAGGGGATATTTGATCTTAGGTATATGTTTCTCGGGGGGGGAGAAGAATCTTCCATATATTTCTTTGGCACAAGGGGAAAAGCAGATGAATGAGAAGGATGATTTGATCGATCTTCTGATCCACGACCTCAAGGGCCCTCTGTCTGTGGCCTCAGCGTCTGTAGCCAGCCTTCTCCGTAGAACGGATCGATACGGCCCGCTCACGGATCGGCAAAGGCGCGCCCTGGAGCGCATCTGTAGGAATACTCGGAAAGCCCAGACTCTGGTGCAGGAGATGCTGGAGATTTCACGCTCGGAGGAGGGTCTGTTCAGGGAGGAGCGTTTCCCAATCGCCAAGGCCCTCCGCGAGTCCCTCCTGGATGCAGCGGAGATTATCGCTTCCCCTATGGCGGAGAGGATTCGGCGAGCCAAGGATGAGAAGGAGTTTCGGCACTTCCTGGAAGAGCAGGGGATCTTCATTGACATCAAGGGGAAATACCGCACGTTCCCCTTCTTTCACGATCAAGGGAAGGTTCAACAGATCCTGCGCAACCTTCTGAGCAATGCCCTGAAGTATCGCAAGAGGCGCGTGGATGTATCCATTAGCGGCGAGGCGGACCTGCTCGTTTCGATTGAGGACGACGGGAAAGGAATTCCCCGTGAAGAGCGGGAGGCCGTTTTCAACCGTTTCGTTCGTCTTACGGAGGGAAAAACCCCCGGCGTACCGGGGCTCGGCCTCGGGCTTGCAGGGGTCAAGACCCTCGTAGAGGCCATGGGAGGGGAGATTAGCTTGGTGAGCCGACAGGGATTGGGGGCGAACTTTAGGGTGAGGATCCCTCCCCTGGGTTCCCATGGCAAAGGGAGGATATCATGATGGAATCCGTCCTCAGCAAAAAGCGGATATTGGCTGTGGATGACGAGCCGGATGTCCTTATGGTTCTTGAGGATGAGATTTTGGATGCGTGTCCAAGCTGTCAGCTCGACAAGGCTACCAGGTTTGAGGAAGCGGTGCAGTTATTGACATCCTGGACTTATGATCTCGTCATCTTGGACATCATGGGTGTTCGAGGCTTCGAGCTGCTGGAAGACGCCGTAAGTCGGGATTATCCCGTCGCAATGCTCACGGCCCATGCCCTGACCCCTGAAGCCTTGAGGCGTTCTATCGAATTGGGGGCTCGGAGCTACCTCCCCAAGGAGAAACTGGGGGAGATCGTTCCGTTCCTGGAAGACGTCTTAACCCAGGAATACGTGCCGGGGTGGAAGCGCCTCTTCGAGAAGCTGGGGGAGTTCTTCGATGCCCGCTTTGGGGCCGACTGGCAACAGGCGGAGGGGGATTTCTGGCGGGAGTTCAACGATAAGGTGGGTGTGGAGAAATGGGTGATTACGCGATGAATCATCCCGGCTTTTCCCGGTTACTTCCTTCCAACGCGCCTTGCTTCGCCAGAAACCAATCTATTAACTTTCGTGCGATGCTGATTTTGCCGGGGAGAGTTGGCAAGGCGTCAGCCTTAAACCAGCCGGCATCTTCAATCTCGGTGTCATCAATGGCGATCTCACCGCCAGCATGTGTAGCGGTAAAGCCAATCATGAGGGAATGAGGAAAAGGCCAGGGCTGGCTGCCGAAGTAGCGAATGTCTTTGATAGCGAGGTCTACCTCCTCACGTACCTCACGCACCACGGCCTCTTCCAGTGTTTCTCCCGGTTCAACGAACCCAGCGATTACGCTGTATAGTCCAGGCGGGAAGTGGTAAGGTCGAGCCAGCAGGAGTTCATGACGACGTTGGACGAGGACGATAATCGCCGGGGATAGGCGAGGGAAGGCGAGCAGACCACATTGAGGACATTCTTTGGCCCGTTCGGTCTGGCTCACGACCACCTGACTTCCGCAACGACCGCAATACTGGTTTGTCTGGTTCCACTCCACTATTTGCAGCGCACGGCCGGCCAGTGCGAATAGATCTTCGTCGACGAGACCATACACCTGGCGTAAGTCACGAAATTCCATTCCGGCTGGTGGAGCATTGCCCTCATTCAGTTCCACTGCGTAGCAATGGCGACCGGCAAGCTGGCCAAGATAATGTTGATGGACGGCCGTCAATCCGGAATCCGAGAAGTTAGCAAGATACGGAATGCTGGCTGATTTCCCTTTTAGCTGTACGAGGAGTTTGTCTCCCTGGAGGACGAACCACCAGGCGGGTTCAAGTTGTTCCGCTGGTGGCACGATACT
>CAYFXP010000429.1:0-1822 GCA_964346935.1 uncultured Syntrophobacterales bacterium | reverse complement strand
TCGATGAATTTGGCCTCCAAGGTCACCTCTTTTTCATCCACGCCCAGTTGATCCACGATGATCTCCTTGACTCGACTCTCGACGGACATCTGGTCCTCACCTCCTTTGCCATATAAAATCTACATGTATATTCCACCATTTACGTTTAAGACCTGTCCCGTGATATAACTCGAGGCATCGGAAACGAGAAAACAGACGGCTTTGGCCACATCCGAGGGCGTGCCCAGTCTCGCCATGGGAATCTGTGCCTTCAACTCCTCCTTCACCTTCTCAGAAAGAGCTTCCGTCATGGGAGTCTCAATATAACCCGGTGCAATGGCGTTCACATTGATTCCCCTCTGGGCATATTCCCTCGCGATGGACTTGGTCAATCCAATGATGCCTGCTTTGGAGGCGGCGTAATTGGCCTGACCGGCATTTCCCATCTCTCCCACTACCGATGCGATATTGACTACTCTCCCGCTCTTGTGCTTTACCATATGCTTGATGGCCGCCTTGGTGCAATTGAACGTCCCCTTGAGATTTACATTCAAAACAGCGTCCCAGTCCTCCTCTGTCATCCTCAAAAGGAGCTTATCCCGAGTGATACCGGCGTTATTCACTAGGATGTCGACCCCGCCCAATTGATCTACCGTCTTGGCCACGATTATCTCCGCATCAACGGGATTGGAAACATCTCCCTCGAGGCCAAGCCCTCTCCTGCCTAAGCCCTCAATCTCCTTAGCCGTTCCCAAGACCCCTTCCCTGTTAATGTCCGATACTGCTACATCAGCACCCTTGCTCGCCAAAAGGAGGGCCGTAACCTGGCCAATTCCCTGCGCCCCCCCCGTTACTAATGCCACTTTTCCTTCTAAATCCATCATACGACCCCTTCACTACGTGCCGGCTTTTCTCTTACCCGCGGACTCCTTAATGAGTTCCTGGCCGATGACATTCCTCTGGATCTGATTCGTTCCCTCGAAGATCTGCAGAATCTTGGCATCCCTCATCATCTTCTCCACGGGATATTCCCTCATGAAGCCGTATCCACCGAAGATTTGTACGGCATCGACGGTCACCTTCATAGCCACGTCTGAGGTAAAAAGCTTTGCCATTCCCGAGGCCTTTGAGAAGTCCTTCGGGTCGCTGTCGATAAACCGGGCCACCGAGTAAACGAGGGCGCGTGCAGCCTCTATTTGAGTAGCCATATCCGCAAGCATATGTTGAATGGCCTGGAATGAGATAATTTTGCGCTCGAATTGAACCCGTTCCCGGGCATAGTGGATGGCAGCGTCCAACGCACCCTGTGCCAGACCAACACCCTGGGCTCCAATTCCCGGGCGAGTCTTGTCGAAGGTCTTCATGGTGATAATGAACCCCATCCCCTCACGGCCGATAAGGTTTTCCTCTGATACCCGGCAGTCCTGAAAAATGAGTTCCCGAGTTGCCGAAGCACGGATACCCAGCTTCTTCTCCTTCTTGCCGAACTCGAATCCGGGGCTTTCCGCCTCCACGATGAATGCACTGGCCCCCCTGGCACCCCGCGACCGATCCGTCATGGCGATGATAGAGTAGACTTCCGCCTCGCCCCCGTTGGTGATCCACTGTTTCGTCCCGTTCAAAACGTACGAATTCCCGTCTCGAACCGCTGTCGTCCGGATGCCTCCGGCATCGCTTCCGGCATTGGCCTCGGTCAAACCGAAGGCGGCCAACCGCTTCCCCTTCCCTATGTCGGGGAGATACCTCCTCTTCTGCTCCTCATTGCCGAACATCAAAATGGGATAGGCCCCCAGCCCACTTCCCGCATAACTGGTGGAAATGCCGAGACAGGCCCAGCTCAACT
>CAYFXP010000428.1:0-7135 GCA_964346935.1 uncultured Syntrophobacterales bacterium | reverse complement strand
ACCCAAGAGCTCTCTTCGAGGCTTCGTGAAAAACACGGATTTTCAAGCTAAGGATGGCTGTGGAACCGAAAGGAGGAAAGAGATGCAAAAGTGGCAATGTTCTGTGTGCGGATATGTTTACGACCCGGAGCAGGGCGACCCCGACAATGGGATAGATCCCGGAACCCTCTTCGAGGATCTTCCCGAGGACTGGGTTTGTCCGGTGTGCGGGGCCTCAAAGGACCAGTTTGAGAAGGCGTAGCGAGAAAAGGCGGGGCGGGAAGCGGACTTAAGCCTCCAAGAGAATGAGATCAGGGTCCTCCAGGTGGTCGATAACGGTGTTGAGAAATCTGGCCGCCTCGGCTCCATCCACGACCCTGTGGTCAAAGGAGAGCGAGAGGGGAAGCATCCTCCTGATCTCGATCCTCCCCTTAACCACCACCGGCTTCTCCTGGATCCTCCCCAAGCCTAAGATCGCCACCTCGGGGTAATTGATGATGGGGGAGCCGTAGATTCCTCCCACTGCACCGTAATTGGTAATGGTGAATGTCCCCCCCTTCAGGTCAGCGAGGTCAATGGTCCTGGAGCGGGCCTCCTCCGAAAGCTTCGTGAGCTCGTCGGCCAGTTGCAGGATACTCTTCTCCTTGGCGTTTTTCACAACCGGCACCATGAGGCCATCTTCGGTGTCAACGGCCACGCCGATGTTGAAATACTTTTTCAGGATGATCTCCTCGTTTTCATCGTCGAGGCTCGCATTCACGTAGGGGTGCTCCTCAAGGCCGGCCACCACGGCCTTGATCACGAAGGGGAGGTAGGTGAGGTGGATCCCCTTTGCGGCCGCCCTTTCCTTCTCCCTCTCCCTCAGGGTTACTAGTCTCGTGATATCCGCGTCATCCATAGCCGTCACATGGGGGGCAGTATACTTGGACCGCACCATTGCCCGGGCAATGGTCTTTCGCATGCCACGCAGCGGGATCCTTTCCACATAACCGTACATATCATACTTCCGCGCCGCCTTGACCGCTGCTTCCTCGGGAGGTTTTTCCCGCACCTTTTCAGACGCCTTTTGGACGTCCTCCTTGGTGATGCGCCCCCCAGGTCCGGATCCCTTGACTGTCATAAGATCAACTTTGATCTCCCGAGCCAACTTCCTCACCGCTGGCATCGCGAGGACCTTGGGCCTTTCCGCTGGAGGTGTGGATATCGCTTCGGCAGGGGCTTTCTCTTCCGCTGCCTCGACCTCTTCAGGAGCTTCCTCCAATTCCCCCACCACGCCTACCGACGGACGCTCCTCGGCTTCCTCGGGTTTTGCTGCGGGCTCTGGTTTCTCCCCCTCCTCCCCGATGACGAGGATGACCTGTCCCACTTGAACGGTTTGCCCCTCGGCTGCTCCTATCCGGAGAATCACCCCTTTCCGCGGGGATGGAATTTCAAGGACCGCTTTATCCGTCTCTACTTTGACGAAGACCTGTCCCTCTTCGATGGAATCCCCCTCCTTAACCAGCCATTGGACGATCTCCCCTTCGGTTAATCCCTCGCCCAAATCGGGAAGCTTGAACTCGAAAGCCATGGAAATCTCCTCAAAAGGCCATCACCTTCCGGATTCCCCTCAAAACCCTCTCGGGGCTGGGCAGGTAATGGTGTTCCAATTTGTACAGTGGAAAGACCGTATCGAACCCCGTCACCCTTTCCACGGGCGCTTCCAAGGACAGGATCGCCTTTTCGTTTATCCTGGCGATAATTTCCGCCCCCAGGCCGCATGTCCTCACCGCCTCGTGGACGATCACCGCCCTTCCGGTTTTCCTAACCGAAGTCACGATCGTTTCGTCGTCCAGAGGAGAGACCGTCCTTAAGTTGATGACTTCCGCGTTGACACCTTCTTCTTTGACCATCTCAGCCGCACGGAGGGTCTCCTGCACCATGGCCCCCCAACTGATCACCGTGATGTCGTCCCCCTCGCGAAGCACCTTGGCCTTTCCAATGGGGACCGTGTATTCGCCATCGGGAACCTCCTCTTTAATAGCACGGTAAACCCGCTTGGGCTCGCAAAAGAGCACTGGGTCCGGGTCCCTAATAGCCGAAACGATCAATCCCTTCGCGTCATGCGGGGTGGAGGGAATCACCACCTTGATCCCGGGAATGTGGGCCAACACGGCTTCGATGCTCTCGGAGTGGTGTTCAGGCGCGTGGATTCCACCACCATATGGCATCCGTACTACCATGGGGCAGGTGTACCTTCCCCTGGAGCGGTTCCGAATCCTGGAAACGTGCGAGATGATTTGATCCAGTGCAGGGGGAAGGAACCCCATGAACTGGAGCTCCGCCACGGGCTTAAACCCCTTAACCGCCAAACCCAAGGCGACCCCGACGATCCCCGATTCCGCAAGGGGGGTATCAACCGCCCGCTGAGGCCCGAATTCGGATTGCAGCCCATCGGTCACGCGGAAGACCCCTCCCTCTTTGCCCACGTCCTCTCCCAAGACCATTACGGAGGAATCCATCTCCATCTCCTCCATTAAACCCCTGTTGATGGCCTCCACCATATTCCTCTTCGCCATCCCTCACTCCCCCTTCTCCCCTAAGAAGGCCAAGAAATCGTCCATCTGTTCCTTCAGATTTGGCGTCATCTCTGCATAGGCATAGTGGAAGAACTCCTCGGGCTTGGGTTCGGGGATACCCTCTGCCTCCTGGACGGCTTGGGTTATGGATTTTTCAGCCTCCTCCTTGATTTGGGCCCCCCAATCCTCGCTCCAAAGCTTCTTCCCCTGGAGATACTTCTGTAAGCGCAGCAAGGGATCCAACGGTCTCCACTCCTCCAGCTCCTCATTGCCCCGGTACTTGGTCGGATCGTCGGCCGTGGTATGGGGGCCGAAGCGGTAGGTGACCGCCTCAATCATGGTAGGCCCGCCACCCGATACGGCCTTTTCTCTGGCCTCCCTCGTGGCCGCGTAAACGGCGAACAGGTCATTCCCGTCGACCTGGACCCCGTCAAACCCATAGGCGATCGCCTTCTGGGCCAGCGTCTTCGCAGCGGTCTGGATCTTTCGGGGAACTGAAATAGCGTACTGGTTGTTCTGGCAGAAGAAGATGGTTGGGGTTTGAAAGACGCCCGCGAAGTTCATGGCCTCATGGAAATCCCCTTCAGAGGTAGCCCCGTCGCCGAAATAGGCCAGCGTACAGATCCCCTCCCCTTGTAACTTCGCACCCCACGCCGCGCCGACCGCATGGACCGGGTGGCTCCCCACGGGAATGGACACCGGAAAGACGTGGACATCCTCGGGAACCCTCTGGCCCCTCTCGTCTCCCATCCAGTAAAGGAATATGTCCCTCAGGGGAACCCCTCTCATGTAGCAAACACCCATTTCCCGAAAGGAGGGAAAGACCCAATCCTTCTCGCCGAGGGCATAGGCGCTCCCGACCTGTGCGGCCTCTTGTCCCTGACAAGGGGCGTAGGTCCCGAGCCTTCCCTGCCGTTGAAGCGATAGGGCCCTCTCATCAGCCTGGCGGGAGAAGACCATCTGCCGGTAGAGGGTTTGAACCGCGTCATCGCTCAAATCCGGCCTCAGCTTTTCATCGCAGCGTCCATCCGGGCCGAGTATCCTCAGCATCTTTCCCTCGAGGGGATCGAATTTCTCAATCATGGTATTCCCTCCTTGGGGGAAAGGACCGCTATTGGCCCAACGCCCAATCCCTCAGCTTGTCATAGCTCACCGACCCGCAGATCCACCTTCCCGTCTTCGTGTTGTAGAAAAAGGGGACGCCCCCGCAGTAGCCCTTGTCATACTCCCGCATGAGCTTAGCGTTCTCCTCGTTGTGCCAGACCTCGAGCTTCCGGATGGTAACCCCCTCCTCATCCTGGAGCCTGGCGACTAAGGGATCCATGGCATGACAGTGGGCACACTCCGTCCCGAAGAACTGGATCAAATGAGACTCCTCTGCCATAACATCACCCTCCTCACCAATGATTTCCTAGGATACCCCAGCTTCCACACGGATGATTCGTGAAGATTCACGGCGCTTGCGGTAACCCGTGGGACCATCCCGAAATGATGTAATTCGAAATATAACGAACTCCAACGCCCTTTTTCAACAAAAGGAGATGCCTGAGTTTCCCGAAGTTATGCAGAACACTGTTGTTGAGGAGCATAGTTTGCTGGATAAGTGTGGGGGCGGAAGGGGAAGGCCAGCCCTCCAGAGCATATAGGCAGGCTGGAGAGGTATGGATTTTAGCTCTCAGATATTCTGTTATAGCTGAGGAATATCTGCCATCGATTTAAGAATCTCCGATACACGGATCCTGATTAATACAGTTGCATATCGATAATTTTGGGTCGCCCCTTTATGCAATGATTCATGTTTTAAATAGATTGCATCAGAAAAGAAGATCTCTATCGATCTGGAGGGACGATCCATTTTTAATCATCTGAAGGGAGGGACCACACCGCGCGAATGTTACCGTATACCTTTTTTGTCAGGAGGAGGGATACCCCGAGCCTCTGTCCTTCCTTGATCATTGGCCCGAACAACCAGTCCACTTCGTTGGTACCGCCCCGCTCCAAGTCGCGTAAGAGGGAGCTTTTGCTATCCGGGGGAAAGGACTGAAGGAATTCCAAGGTCCGAGGAATTATCTCCTCCGGTAAGGCGACCCCTCTTGCTTCGGCGAGGGATTCGACCTCTCGCATCAAGCCCACCAACACGCTCCGCTTTTCCTTCTCCTCCAATACAGGCCCCAGCAGTTCTCGAAACGAAGCCATCGTCGCGGAAAGCGGGAACAGGAAGAGAAACTTGCTCCAGATCTCTACTTCCACCTGGGGAATGAGTTCCGCCGGAATATCCGCCGTTAAGAAGAGAGCTCGGTGGGGCATCAGGGAGTCCATATCTTCCGGATCCCCGCCGAAGACAAGGCGCCCTGGCCCCGACGCGTGCACCACCACTCCTGGTTCCTTAATATACGCTGATCCGTAAAAGCATCCATGGGCTATGCGGGCCTGTGGCAATATCCCCTCTAAAATTTCGCGATTAGCGATTCCATTCTGAATAGGAATTACCACCGTCTCCGGGCCTAAACGGAGCTGAATTTGCCGGGCCGCTCCTGCCAGATCAGGCCCTTTGACGCAGAGAAAGACCACGTCCATCCTGGGCCATTCGGTTGGGTCTTCCGAGACATTCCATGGTTTGGCGTGTAACTCCTTCCCTTGCGTCATAAGAATGAGCCCTTGCCGTTGCATGGCCTCCAGGTGTGCTCCTCGTGCCATGAAGTAGATCCTGTGTTCCCTTCCACCGGCGAATTTGGCGGCCAGCTTGCCCCCCAAGAAGCCTCCAACGCCCCCAACTCCAACAATTGCGATCTCCATCTCCCTCACCCCATATCAACTTGCCATGATGATCACACGGCAGTCCGATTTAAGTTTATGACCGGCCCAACTAACGGTCAAATTGTCTACGGCCGTGACCGCCCGCCTATCTCGGCAAGGGCGGCTTCAGCCTGCGGTAGCCAGAAGCCCATGTTCATGGAACGGTACAAGTCAACGGCGGCCTCGATTTCACTGCGCGCTTCCTCGAAGCGTCCGCTTCCGAGGTAGAGCTGCCCGAGGCCGAAATGGCAATGCGCGAGCAACGGGCGCATTCCCAGCTCGGTTGCCTGGTCAATAGCTTGACGATATGAATGTATCGCCTGTTCCATTTGTCCGGTGCCCTGCCCAGCCTGGATCTTTGCCATAACGTAGAGCGCCCACGCCTCTAACCCACTCTCGCCGGTTCTCCGAAAAATTGCCAGGGCCTCTTCTGCCCTCTCGATCGCTCTTTGAATCTGCTCGTTGAGGCGGTAAGCCTCTGCAAGCTCAATTATCGGATAGCCCGGACCAATCACAGAACCGTATAAGTTTTCGGATCTAAGCGCCTCTTCCAGAATCGGCAACGCAAGACCGGGGCGGCCCATCAACAAATGAGCGTGTCCCATAGTTCCAGCACTGATGGGGAGAACAGCTTGCACTTTGGCATCCCGGATCAAAGTGAGAGCTTTTTGCAGCAATTCTATTGCGGGATCGAGCTTGCCGGAGCGCAAGTATGTGAGGGCCAGAAACGCATATATAAGCGTGGTGCTAAGCGCGTTCTTCACCTGCTCTGCAATCTCGATCCCTTCCCGGCCCCAGGCTTCCGCCTCATCAAACTCGCCGAGTTCCGCAAGCCCCCAGGCCAAGGCACCCCGTGCCAACACGGACGGTAACCCTGCCATTCCATGCCGCTCGAAGGCCGCTAGTCCCGACAGCGATCGCGCAACCTCGCGGTGCAGCTTGACCTGCCGCTTATACTCACCCGTATACAGGAGCGGAACGCCTAAGTGGAACATCGTCATTATTCGCACGGAGAAGTCACCGGCCGCTTCGGCTAGTCGGAGCCCCTCTTCGCAGAGCTCAATTGCCTCCCTGTGTCGGCCGTGAATCCAATGATGGGTTGATAGATAGTTATACGCCTTTGCGAGACGGGCCTTATCCCCGATTTCCTTGGCCAATGCTTCGCCCGCGCCCACATGATCAGCCCAGTCATCGTGTCTCCCTAAGGGGAAAAGGGCAGAACGCATGTTGAAGCGCAGGTCAATTTCCTGCTCAATCCGGGCCCTTTCGTGTGGTAGTTTTTTAAGCCCACCGAGCGCAGCTTCAAAATACCTTTGGGCCTCTTCATACACAGATAGGGACAGAGCCTTTAGACCTGCTCTTAGGCTGTAGCTGTATGCACGTTGCCAGTCCTCTCCTTCCATAGAATGGTAGGCCAGCATCTCGCACAGCTCTTCCAATCTATCAGCATAGACCTGTTCCAGGGCCTTTCCTATCTTCTCGTGAAGACCTATTCTCCTCTTGTGAAGCAGGCTATTATAGGCCACCTCATGAGTGAGCGCGTGCTTGAAGACATAGGCCGATTGGGGATAGATTCCCCTCTCATAGAGAAGCTCTGATTCCTTCAAGACTGATAGATGGGACCATAATTCTTCATCTGAGAGCTCCGTCACCTTTTTGAGTAAATCGTGGCTGAACTCCCTCCCCGCTACTGAGCCAGTCTGGAGCAAGCCCTTCGCCCCCTCGGGCAATGAATCCATCCTGGCCATGATCACATCCTGGATCGTAGAAGGGATGGTCACGTCATGTATATCTTTTGCTAA
>CAYFXP010000427.1:0-5539 GCA_964346935.1 uncultured Syntrophobacterales bacterium | reverse complement strand
AGCTTAGTCTCCGCCATTACTCCTTCCGCGCCCCCTTCTGCTCCTCCTGATAGGCCTTGACCAATGCCTCGACCCTATCCGCGATGAAGTCCGTGTTATAGATATAATCCCTGCCGTATAGTTCCCACCGCAGTAGCAAATCCTTGAACCCGTCCCTTATTATGTCGTGGGCCTCCTTCTCCTTATTTCCCGCGAGCAGCACGACCACGGGAAATCCCGGTCTCCTTCCTGTTTCTTCCTTGAAGGCCTTCACCAAGGCGTGTGCGTAATGCCACTGCTCCTGATTGGCGAGACAGGCCCCCATGAGCACATAGCCATCGATGGGTAGTAATAGAATGTATTTGACCACGCTGTAGATCTTGCTGGCAGGGGGATCGCCGCTGGTGTCAGCATAGTTGGCGATCTTGAAGCCTCGGGCCACAAAGGCGCTCGCCCCGAGCATGGCGCCGCCGCCGCCGATTCCATGAAACCCGAGCCAACCGTCACCTTCGATTTTTGGAACCATCTGGGCGAAATAGCCGGTACCGCGATAATCCCCCTCCTCTATCGTCGTCCAGGCCCTCTCTTCCAGATCGGTTGATGGCCTGTCCATGTCACGGGGGACTCTGATGCCAAGCTCGGGGTGCCGGAAGACGGAGTTATCATCAAGGGTAAGATGGCAATCGGCCGCAACGAAGCCTGTGCCCTTGGTCAAGATCAGGGGATTGATCTCGAGACCCCTCGCATCATATTTGGTGAAGGCAAGATAAACATTACAGATAATCTCCCTCAGTTCATTCCTCTGTTCAGGAGATAAACCACCACCATCGAACGAGACGCTCGATATCAATTGGTCAGCCTCTTGAGGTCCAGCACCTTCCAGGTAGTCAACATTCACCCTGGCGATCCTCTTCGGATTTCTCGCTGCCACCTCTTCAACGGAGCTTCCACCCTCGGTGCTCAGTATCATTACCGGTCCTTTAACCTTGTAGGAATTGCTCACCGTTACGCCCACATAGAATTCCCCCTGAACTTCAAGCTGTTCTTCAACCAGCACCTTCTCCACACTCAGCCCCTTAACCTCGCTTCCGATGAGTTCTCGAGTAGCCCTTTCCGCCTCCCGAGGGGTGTTCGCGAATTTGATGCCCCCTGCTTTGAAGCGTCCCGTGGCCCAAACTTGGGCTTTTACGGCAACGGGCTTCCCTATTTCCTCGGCCGCTTCTCTGGCCTCGTCAGCGTTCGCTACACATCTCCCCTTTGGGACCGGGATGCCCATTTTCCCGAGTATCTCTTTCCCCTGGTATTCGAAAATTCTTGCCATAGGATAACTCCCACATTAACCCATGGGTAACTCTGAACCCCCCACCATATGACGGTCCCCAATCAAACCGTCTTATCCCTTTCCAAAGACCATGAGCCTGTTGAGCTCCCCCACGTCGTCGAGCTCCTCCAACTCGAATACGGCGTCGATGAGTTGCTTCATACGCTCATCGCTCATATACTTTCGGGTCATGCTCTTGAATTTTTCAACGATCTCCTCGTCCGTCATGGGATTGCGAGCATGTCCTCTGGGATAGTCCACCTGAGCGCTATATTTCTCCCCCTGCCTGGTAAGGATCTCTGATATGCCAGCCGGACGAACCTTGTCGAGGTTGGGATCACCCTTCAGCACGACCTTATCGATAAGCTCCCGCACCTTGGGATCATCGTATTTTTCCGGAGTAAACTGATCGGGGCCTATTTGGCGATCCATGATGGCGATGGCGGTGAGGTAATAGGAACTATGGTCAGCCGTCTCCTTATTTTTGGGGTATTTCTTCACCGGATCGCCCGTGTGCTCAGCGCACCGTTTACTCGTGGTAATCCTGACTTCGGTAACATCCTCGGGCTTGATATCATGTTTCCTGGCAAGGGAGAGCGTGGCCGCCAAATGGCCGTGAGATGAGAAGTCGGCGATAATCGACTTGATACACGTCTCGCGGATGGCAAATTTCCCCTTGATATCCAGCAGCTTGTCAAGGTCATACTCACCGCTCATTATAACCTCTACGAACCCATCATGGCCTTCGATAATGCTTGTAGGACCGGTAAAACCCTTCTGCGCAAGCATGGCCGCCAGGATACCGCCGTAAGCCATGGTGGGGAATCTTATGTTCTTCGTCATGGTATATTCTTCCGCCGGGGTGTCGAGAATACCTAAGATAGCGTGACAACTCCCGGCTATACCCACTGCGTTTTCCATCTGAGCCTCGCTGAGGCCAAGGATCTTACCGGCTACCAGGGGCATGATATATGCGCCCCTCGTATCGCCATTCCACCCCCTCTTCTCCATCCCAGGACCGATGACACCTTCCAAAAAAGCAATCGACAGGTCGTACCCCACATTGATGGCGGCAATTGTATCCTTACCCGATAGGTGCTGTCGTTCCCCGAGGGCTAAGATTGCCGGGATAACCTCGCTGGGATGATACCCGGTTCTATACGTCTCTCTCCGAATAATAAAAGCAGTATCATTGTAGTCGAGGTAACGTACCATGGCGCCGTTGGCCAGTGCGGCATTGAGGCAAGATGTTCTCAAACCACTCCCGAAAACCGTTGCCTCTTCTGGATGCTTTAATTCCTTGACTAATTCCTGGATGACCTGGCTCGTCTCGCTCTCGTAGCCACCCGCGGAGCAGCCGAGCGTGTCAAGCACAACGCGCTTTGTTTGATGGATTACATCGGCCGGGAGATCTCCGAAGGTAAGACCTCTTGCGTATTTGGCCAGTTCCAGGGCTGCACCCATTTCCCACCATCTCCTTTCACAGGTTCCTTGGCTACCAGGGAAGCGGCCTAAGTCAGGGGAACCGAACTAAACAGATCAGTATTCGCGGTAATGGAGCTTCACGGGGCGTTTAATAAACTGGCCGTACCCTGGCTGCCCGACGATCTTGCCCCTTTCGAAGATTACCTTGCCCCTCAGGACTGTATATAGGGGCCACCCCTTCAACCTCATTCCCTCCTCGGGACTAAAATCCTGAGCCGTGTATAAATTCTCGAGGGTCACCTCTTTCTCTTGGTCTATGTCAACGATGGCAAAATCTGCATCACTCCCCACCATGACCGCGCCTTTTTTCGGGTACAGGTTGTGAAATTGTGCCGGGTTGCCTGAGGAGAGCTCCGCGATCCTCTGAAGGGCCATACCTCTCTTGTGATATCCCTCGGTAATCAAGACGGGAAACATCAGGGAAGTACCACCAAACCCGGGCAGGGACGTCCATAGGTCTCCCTTCTTGATCTCTTTCGTAATGCATGCATGATCGCTGACAACGGTCTTTATGGTGTTGTCGAGAACGGATTTCCAGAGGTATTCAACATCTTCCTTGCTCCGGATAGGTGGGTTTACCTTGGCCATACGCCCGAGGTCCATGTCATGCGACAGCGACAAATGGTGTAACGTTCCCTCCAGAAGGAAATCCAGCTGAGGGTAACGGGAGGCGACATCTTTTCCCGCATCAACTGCTTCTTGACTGCTCAGATGGAGGAGGTTAACGGGACAGCTCGCCTGATTTGCCATAACGCCGACTTCATATATTGCGAGTTCTTCTTCCCACGGAGGTCGCGCATCACTGTAATCCTTGAGCAGGTTTCCGCTCGGCTTTTTTTTCACTTCTTCATTGGTGGCCCTTATTATTTCCGGATTCTCGCAATGAATGCTGAGGCTTATTTTCCCGTAATCCTCAAAGAGGGCATTTACCCTGCTCACCTCCTTCATGTATTTGTACAAAAACCCGAGATCAACAGGGGTATCTATCATGAGGTAATTCGACCCTTCCGGAGCAGACCCGGCGAGATTCAGTAACTTATAGAACATGTAGTACTTGAACGTTGAGATTCCGCACTCCTTAACAAGCCACTCTATCTCCTTGAGATGTTCATCCGTAAGCATGGTCAAATGAAATCCACAGTCCGTCAGAAAGGACCTTTCCGAGAGCTCCAAGAGTTCCGGAAAAATCTCCCTGTAGGGGCCCGTCTTATCCAGATAATTCCTCCCCGTCCTGAAGTAGCTCAATATCGTCGTTACACCACCGGATGCGGCCGATGTCGATTCACTGATGGCATCATCACTGAATGGCCTGTAAATACCCACGTGAAAGTGAGAATCTATGGCGCCGGGGAATACACATTTACCCGTGGCGTCAATAACTCGTGAAGAGCTCTCCGTCGGGATATTCTCGGCTATTGCCGCTATTTTTTCTCCCATTATCCCGATGTCCGCTCTCTTCACCCCCACATGTGGAATCGCTACATCGCCACCCTTTATTACCAGATCATAACCCGACATGTCATTGACCTCCCCTTTAAGAATAGGAAATCCTTCATACCCTTTTCTAAGGCCTTCATCGTATCCTCGTGAAGTTCTCCTATTCGGCTAAAAGTATCATAATGTAGCTGGAGCAAATCCAGGTTGGTCATTGAGCGCGGCAAATTGCGCAGCACATCCATCTCGGGTCGCTAAGATGGGAGACCATGCCGCCATCGCATGAGGTGATCTTCTGCGTAATTGACAACTAAATTCAGGACCGTGGCTACGATCATGAGAACGAACAGAACGGCAAATACCCCTGCGGTATCGAACCAGCCGGAGTACTCCATGAGCAAATACCCCATCCCCTTATTCGTGGCGATGAGCTCTCCCACAACGGCCCCGATCAGGGAGTAGGGTATCCCCAGCTTGAATCCCGTAAAAATCCACGGATAGGTCGAGGGCAATACCACTTTTCGGAGGATCCCCCTTTCGCTGGCCCCTATCACCCTGATGACATCCACAAGCTCGGGATCCACGGACCTCACTCCTCCGAAGGTATTATAGAAAACGAGGAAAAAGACGATAATCGCCGCGATGGCGATCTTCATATCGACACCTATGCCGAACCAGAGGATGAAGAGGGGTGCCAGTGCGATTTTGGGTAGACTGTATACCGCCATGATGTAGGGATCGACTATCCTGGCAAGAGTAACCTTACGCCCCAACCAGAATCCGATAAGAATTCCCAAGACGGCCCCGATAATGAAGCCAACAATCATCTCAAATATCGTTATGGATAGGTGAAAGGTCAACTGGCCACTTTTCGTCAGCTCAACGAGCCTGGAAATAATTTCAGAGGGGGAGCTGATCCAAAAGGGTTCGATTTTGTAGGGAATACGAAGCGAGAAGGCCTTCAGATCGATCGTAAGATAAGCCGGTTCGCCCGATATGAGCTCCCAAAGAAGGAGGAGCGCGGTGCCGAATAAGATGCGCTGCACGTTGAGCTTAATAATTCCCTTGCTCTTCTCCCTCATGATCCCCCTCTGTATCGATAAGACCTCAAAGGCCGGTATCTTCGTCAAAAGAGGTACGAAAACCTTCTTGATCGCGCTTCATTTTTTCCAACTCCGCCTTCGTCTTCAGTTCCTCGGCCTTTCCCACCTCCTCTTCAAGGTCCTTCCAGATACTCCCATATATTCTGATGAAATCCTCATTGAACCGAATCTTAATGGTGTCCCTCGGCCTGGAAAGGGGAATGGAGTTCACCGCCTT
>CAYFXP010000426.1:0-1969 GCA_964346935.1 uncultured Syntrophobacterales bacterium | reverse complement strand
CACCTGAACTTCCCCATTGCCCGCATTGCGCTTGAAGAGGGTTTCCCGCCCGACACCATTTCATGCGATTTGACTAAGCCCGGAAAGGCTGGTGTCGCCAAAAACCTTCCCACTTGCCTTTCAAAATTTCTCAACCTCGGGATGGACCTTACCTCAGTCTTGGCCTGTGCCACCACGAACCCAGCGCGGATCCTGGGAATGGAGGGCAAGATAGCTACACTCCGGAAGGGAGCTGTTGCCGATATAGCCGTCTTCGCGCTGGAATCGGGCGATTTCGCCTTCGAGGACTGCGATGGAAATACCATGCAAGCTCAAGCCCGTCTTTCACCCCGATATACTATCCGCAAGGGCAACCTGACTTGGAAGTGGAAATGAACGCAACAAACAGGGAGGGGACGTAGTTAAATTGTTGAGTAACTGCAGAGATAGAGCCCATCGTGGGCAGATACATACATTTTCCAGTTGACGGGACGGACTATCGCATTTACTTCGAAGAGGCCGGTCAAGGCATTCAGCTCGTTTGCCTGCATACTGC
This sequence comes from uncultured Syntrophobacterales bacterium, assembly GCA_964346935.1. Taxonomy (GTDB): domain Bacteria; phylum Desulfobacterota; class BSN033; order WVXP01. The sequence continues at coordinate 1,434 of CAYFXP010000426.1, read as the reverse complement.
TGGCTCGGACGCTCGTCAATACCGGCATCTGATGAATGATTCCTCAGTGACTGGGCGCTATCGGGTTATCGCCTTCGATCTTCCTTGGCACGGCAAATCGAATCCACCCGTCGGCTTCCAAAATCGGGAATCGATACCTCGCGTTGCGCGGTCTGCATTATGACGGGGGAGTATGATTTCTCCTGCACTCCGGAAGATGGGCTGCGAACCGGAAAGGAAATCCCGGGCGCCAAGGCCATAATTATGCAGGGGCTCGGTCAGTTTCCGATGAGCGAAAACCCGGAATGTTCCGAAAATACATATTGCCAGTTCTCGACGAGATAGTCGGGAATACGAGGCTCCGTTTGGGGAGCGGAGCTAGACGTTAACGGGCTATTGCCCATTCTTTTTGAAGGAATGATAGCTCTTGAACTATAAGATTCTGAGGATGAGCATTACATGGCAAAGACATCTCGCTTCCCACTTTGAATAATGGGGTAAAACCCCCGTTTATTGCGTTTCTAGGTCATATATCGACCGCCATTGACGAAAATGGTCTGTCCGGTAATATAAGCATTTCTCGCCAAAGTCACAACAACCTCGGCGACTTCCTCCACAGTGCCGAACCGACCCAGGGGAACAATGTTTGGATTCACCTGAAGATCATGGGTGGTCATCTCAGTCTCGATGAGGGATGGGGCAACGGCGTTAGCGGTAATTCCTTCTTTGATAAGGAGGGAAGCATAACCATGGGTTAATCCCAAGATTCCGGCCTTGGATGCGGCGTAGTGCGGACCGACGACCCCGCCAGTTTGTGCTGCCCCCGAGGATATATTTATTATCCGTCCCCAACGGCGGGCGCGCATGCCAGGGAGCACTGCCTGAGTGACCAGGAAAGCGGATTTGAGGTTTATCCCGATTATTTCGTCCCAATGTTCCTCCCGCATTTCATCTAAAGGGTGGCGTGTCGCGACGCCAGCGTTGTTTACCAGTATGTTCACCCCACCAAGTTCCCGCTCTATGGTTTTTATCATGCGGCCAACATCTGATGCCTTTGAGACATCAGCCTGGACAGGGACTGCGCGCCTTCCGAGGCTTTTAATAAGGGAACAGGTTTCCCCGGCCGCCTCCTCACGATTGCGGTAATTGACGGCGATGTCCGCGCCCGCCTCAGCCAGTGCTACTGCGCACCCCCGGCCGATACCACGACTGGCACCCGTGATCAGGGCAATTTTTCCAGATAATGTGTTCATCTTTCCCTCCCCTTAGCGTTCATTACGGTCGCTGATGGAAGAATTGTTTTGTCAACCGGATGAAAGATTACATTTAAAGAAAAGTCAACCGCCATTGTCCTTCAATGAGAAGAGATTGCCCACAAGGCATGAGGTCAAGTCTTTTTTGACCATTCTAAAATTCGCTTCACTGCAAGCCCAAAACTCGCCCTACAGGGCTAAT
>CAYFXP010000425.1:0-9931 GCA_964346935.1 uncultured Syntrophobacterales bacterium | reverse complement strand
CTGGGGATGGTTCGAGACCTTCCCGGGATGGCCAAGGGGATCGAGTCGAAGTTTCGCATCGAAAAACTTCTCGGGATCGAGATCAATTGTGTCAGGAGATTCAGGGAGCGATCCGGCCTCGGCGCCTAAGAAGAGATGACGGGTTCGAAATTGTTTCGTACTTCGGATTTCGTGCTTCGGATTTTCTAATCGTTAGTCGACTTGAAACCGTCAACGTGAAGGCATTACCTCTAGGCGACAGTCGTTTGCTTTCCCTACGGCTCATCTTCTTCTAAGAGTTGAGACCCCCATCGCCGCCGGAAAAAGGTGGCGGAGTATTTCTGCAACTTCCATTCTGGTATCCTGCAGATCGGGCAGTTTCCGAAAGACCACTTGTTTCGAAGCCAGCGAGCCGAACGGCTCTTTTTGGAATCACGAACTACCATCCTCTTATTACAATGGGTTACGATCTCACCGTAGTCTCCCTTGATTTCAAAGGAACGGACACCATGGAGCAGTCCCCGACGAGAAGGCCAGAGCTTGATCTTCTGGACGAGTCGGAAGAGGGGTATCTGCTTCCGATAATAGACTTTTTTTGGGGCCTTCTCTGCCACAGCTGTTATCCCGACGCCCGCCGCAAGGATGAAAGAACTGAACTGGGGAGCGCTTCGCCGGCTAAGGTTCAACGACCACTCCGCTGTCGCTTTGCTCCAGGTCCGAGGCTATAGGTCTTAGCCTCCAACCTCAAGGTCCGCAGGGCCGATCCTCCAAGCTGAGGCTGAAGAACTCCATTGCCCTGGGACGTTTGTAATCCTGTCTGGTGAGCCAAATATTCAAAGACGCTTTTTTGGGTCTTAACGTCAATTGGCGAGGAGTCCGGGAGTTACACCCGGCTACGCAGATTTAGAGTCTGCGTTGATCCTTCCGATCCACCCCCCGGAAAAGCACTGGAACAAATGCTTGCTCACTATAACACAAGTGAGAGCGAATCAAAACCGATTAATACGGGGGAATTTCCCGAGTTTCTACGAAATACCGTTGTCCGGGAGCGTAATCCGTCGGAGAAGCGATCACCCCACAGGGGGTTACGTGTTCGGTTCCCTGGAGCGAAGTTATTCAGTATTGATGGACTGCTGAGATCATCATGGTGGCTACACCAATCTGGAGCGGGTCATGGATCAATCGGCCTGCAATGCGGGATTGGGCTTCAGAAGTAAGCCCAAGCGGCAGTCCTGGGGCTGCCACAATCGTAGCTGGTTTGACATGTCTTGCCGCGATGATTCCGGAAGCTGGAGAGGCATCAACGAGAATCGTATACTTATCAAGGGCTGCCTCAAGACCCTCCTCTACAACGCCCTCGACTTCCCGTGCCAGCCGCTGGGCTCGTGGCCTTTTCCGATCGAACACACCAATGTGAGCACCCATCTCCCTCAGGATTTTGGCAGAACTCGTTCCGACTTGGCCGGCACCAATCAGCAAAACAGGACGATCACGCATTCCATCTGCTAATCCTTCCAAGGCTGCCCCATAGCCCCTGCCCGTCGCTTCGGCATTATCCACAACAAGGCGGGTTGATAGATTGACCGCAACAAAGCGCGAATCGTCAGCCATAAAAATCACATCCGCCCCCTGCTCGGTTGCGGCAGCAAGACCGGCCACATCGACCAGCTTTGGTACAAAAACCTTGTAGCCCAAATACTCAATGATATCCCGAACGGCTTCGGCAAATCCGTGAAGGATCCCCTGACCAACGGTCATCGAAACCACGCCCACGGTGGTATTTCGGATCCCTTTAAGAACCCGTTTTTCACCAAGACCTGCGGCTCGGCAAGCGATCTGTCTGAGGGTTCGGCCCGTCTTTGCCCGCAGTTCTCCCTCATAGAGTTCCAGGCCTTGACCCAAGCCGACAAGATCGCTCGGTTTAAGACGCGTCAGCTTTATCTCCCCCTCAAGGTGCCGCGGTCATTGGGAATCGGATCTTCGTAGCGAGAAAGCTCGCATGCCTCCATAATTGCTCGGATGACCCTACACCGTTTCTTCCATGCCCTATCTCGGCTCGTATCACTCACGATCAGGGTAGCCACCCATGGGCGACCTGGCGAGGAGAAATTTGTCAAGGCCGTGTCAGCGCCAAAAAAATCACTCTCTATATGGAGCGGGCCCGCATCCGCCATGATATGCTCGCCCGATACTTCAAGATGATTCTCCCACACCCGAATGTGCTCGTAAATAACCCCACGGTGTGGCACCATTGGGGCGAGTTCCGGCAGTCTGGAATCGAGGAAGACCTCCCCCAGGAGTTCCAGTATATTGATACCGGTTGAGCGTTCTACCACTGTTGGAGTCTGACTAGGAAGGCGGGCGTCGATTTCCAGGATCTTGAGATGGCCTTCATGGTGAACGACTTCCACGTCCATGACCCCGTTCAGATTGAGCGTTTGGGCAAGGGTCCTCGTTATCGCCGTGAACTCCCGGTCTAACGCAGTCGAAAGGTCTACAGGGGCGACCACCCGTTTACAATCGAAGGTGGCATCCATTACCAACCCTGTGGGTTGAAGGGCTGTACATTGCTCACCCAGGCCGACTACTTCAAGGGAGTAGGAAGGGCCTTCCAGGTATTCCTGGATGATCCATTGTGGCAGGTCGTTTCCCTTAAGAAATTCGCCCAGGCCCTCCCGGTCGTCTATTTTCATGACGTCCTTACTTCCGCTCGATGCGACCGGTTTGGTGATTACGGGCAGGTGGCAATCTGGCCACGGCCGAGGGGCAGGGAGCCCAATGCGAGAGAAGAGATGATTGCTCTCTTTTTTTGAGGAGGTAGTTGCGTAGGCGTTCTCATCGAAAGCCAGGGGAATATCACTTCTTGCGGCGATCTCAACGAGGAATTTGAGCCCCTCAGGGTCTTCCATGGCCGGAATGATGAGATCTACATCGCGAATCACCCTGGTGAGCGCTTCCGGATCCCGCACGATATCAGTGCAACGAAAATCGTCACACAGACCACTTGCAGGAACGCATGGGTCCTTATCGATGACAACCACTTCCCATGCGGCTTGGCGGGCTAGGTAGCATGTTTCAATTCCCTGAAGCTTGCCGCCAACCACGGCCACTCTCATGCGATTTTCCCCGACTGGCGATCCTGGCCGATAACGTGCCCCTTTTCACGAAGGATCCACTGGGCATATTCTTCTTGTGTGGCCATCTTCAGACCCATCGTTTCCAAAACTCTGGAGACGCCCTTCACCGTCCGGTAACCTTCATCTATGTCCAGGGCGCTCTGGGAAACACCAACCAATCCTGCATTGGGTGGAATAAGTGAAGTGACCGCGTTGGCCCCAGCGAGCAGACGATTCCGAAGGCCGCCTATTCCTCCCACGTCAAGAGAGGCCGGGATGACTCTATCCGGGAAGAGAAGCCGCATCAGAGCAATGATCATCAACTCTCGGCGGGGAGAGGGTGGAGGGACGTTTTCCAAAGGGGTTCCCTCCTGCGGCACGAAGGTCATTACCCGGATTTGCTGCGCCCTCATGGTTTTCATCGCCCTTAGTGATGTCACGATATGATCGGAAGAGTCCCCCGCCCCCGTCAGGATTCCTTCTTCTATGAGAAAGCCCATCTGGCGGGCCTCCTTTTTCCTTCGCAGTCGCTGGTCATAACCCTGATTTGGACGAAGGCGCTCAAATAACTTCCGATTGTGGGTTTCTTGATAACACGCATACCAGTCAGCTCCCGCTGCATAGAGGGCGCTGAGCGTCTTCCTCGGCATGGCCCCTGGGGAAACCATCAGGGGGAGATCAGTCTGCGCCTTTACCGCTTTTACCAGGTCAACAAGGCCGTTAACTCCCTCGTCGTTTCGGTTGAAGAACGGATCCTCCCCCATCGTCAGATCGATGAGATGAACCCCAGACTCAGCCAAACGACAGGCGATCTCAATGATCTCCCTTGGGTCTTTTCGGTACCGCTTGGCCAAGGGGTTGGACTTACGATACCGACAGAAGATACAGTCATTTTGGCACCACGTGGAGAAGTAGACAAACCCGTAGAGAAAGATCGCCTCCCCAAAATAGCGATAGCGCATCTCTCTGGCTGCCCGAAAAAAGCGGTCAAGATCTGCCTCGTCCCTCAGATCGAGAAGGAACCGGGTCTCCTTTTTGGTCAGAGGCTCCTCATTTCGGGACTTCGACAGGACCCGCTCGAGATGAAAATCTGAATGGGAAACAAGGGCGCCCATTTTCCCTATCCGTTCCGGATGAAACTCCTCACTCTCTTCCCAACAATTCCTTGGCCTTCCTTATGCCGTCAGTTGCATCCTCGGCATAAGCATCCGCACCGATACGGGTAGCCCACCGCTGTGTCACGGGGGCTCCTCCGACGATGGTTTTGTATTTATCTTTTAGGCCCGATTTTTTCAGTTCCTCTTCCAACCTCTTCTGTCCGTCCATGGTCGTGGTCAAAAGCGCGCTCGCCCCAATGATATCGGCTCCAACCTTTTCAGCCTCTTCAATGAATCGCGGAATGGGAACATCCCGTCCAAGATCGTACATCTCAAAACCGTTTGCCTTAAAGAGAGCAACAACGATCGTCTTGCCGATATCGTGGATATCTCCCTCTACGGTCCCAACGACCATTTTTCCCTTCCCTTTCTCCGTGTCGGTCGGAAGAGCGTCGTGGATGGTAAGGGTGTACATCTCGGTGGTCGCCGTCTCAATGAAGAACCCGGGAAGAAACAGCTTCCCCACTTCGAACAACTCTCCCACCTTGTTGATTCCTGGGATGAACCCCCTGTTCATCAGTTCCATGGGATCAATCCCTTCGGCCAGTCCGCGTTGAGCCAACTCCGTGGCCCTGTCACTATCACTTTCCACAATGGCCGTTTGAGCCGCCTCAAAAATCTCCTCCTTTGCCATTTGCAGTATCCCCCTTCCATCATGGCTCTTTTCACACATGAATGGTCAATCATATGTTCAGCCGCACGCCATCCAGATACTCCAAGCTTCGGCTCACCCGTTGGATATTTCGAAATCCCTCCCTCACCATGACAAGCCTCTCCAGACCAAAACCAACACCTACCCATGGATCGAATATTCCCCAGTGAGCGTCGAGCTTGTGGGGCCCCATGGCTGCCGATCCCACCTCCACCCCCGAGACCACGTCGAGGGTATCCCCGTAGACCTCGGACGGTTTTGTGCTCAAACGGTATGTCTTTATTCCCGAGGCCCGCATAATCAAAGCGATCAAGTCCTCTAGTCGATACCTTCTGTCTTCTTCCGGTAATCCCAACTCCACCAGGTTGAGCATGGTGAATTCATTACCGTGTTGCCCACCTCGCGATTCCTTGCGAAAGCAGGGGCCCACTTCAAAGATTCGGACCGGCTTTTTCCACAGACGAATTAACCTTTTCAAAAGGGAATAGAGGCCCGGTGCCAGCATTGGCCTCAGGCATCGATTCTCGCCCACCCAAAAAACCTGTTTACTCAGGAGATGATCCGACGTGATCGACATTTTAGCCAACATCTGCCGAGCTATGATCAGGGGCGTGACGACTTGGACAAAACCTTCCTTCGTCAAGGTTTCGACCAGGCAATCCTCAAGCTCGCAGAGAACGGGGCGAAAACGATTCTTCTGGAGAGCCCCTATGCGCTCCCGGCTCTTCCGTATTGCCGTCATCTCCACCTGACGAAAGGCACTATCCCGCTCTCGGGCATCTGGGAATACCTGATCCATGAGCTCGGGACCGACCCCGAGCTCTCGCAAGCGCTGTTTTTGTACCGGGGAAAATGGGATAGTCACGTGCTGACCTCCTCTGTTTCAAGCCACCACTGCTTTACCATTACAGGGAAAAATCAGTAATTGTCAATAAGAGGCTTTCCGGAGTTTCCGCACTACGGGTCCAGCCACTCCACGGGTTAGCATGACAATTGTCTCCATCGCTCATCCTATCTCCGCCCTGTATTTCTCGCTCTCCTCGATGCTGGCCTTGTCCTCAGCTGAAAGTGCTCTAAAATCCACTCCCCTTGAGCTGTCTGCGGCTATAGAGCTCCGGTCTTTTGGGGTGCCTTTAATCTCACTCACTATTTGCCGCTCCCCTTGGATGCGAGCTCTTCTGATCTGGCGGGGAATGGTGAAAAGGTCGACGAGGAGCAGTATCCCAAGAACGAGACCACACGAGCCAGCGATAATCATTGCCGGCTCCATTTCTTTAAAGATGCCTGTGATAGTTCCCACTATGAGGCCACCCATCAGTAGGAGATAGAAAATGCCTATCCCGGTTTTTCCGATGTAGAATTTATGAATTCCTAATCCCCCAAGGAAGAACCAGAGGACATATGCCAGGCCGGTGCTCTTCTTGTATTTCCTTTTTATCGATCGGTATGCATCCCTCGATTTCTTACCTCTCCCAGGGTAGGGAGGTCATGTTGGGTCTCAACTCCATTAAAATTTAAGCTTTATCTGTTTTCTTTGTCTTTCGGTTGCCTTTTTTCGGGCCGCCTTTTCCATCTTGACCATCTGAGCGGAAACCTCCATCATGTAATTAAGCTCGGAATAGAACCCAAATTTAATCATTTCCTCGATTATGCGGCGGTATTCATTCATTCTCCCTTTATCGATTTCCTTGCCAGACTCAGATTGGGCCCATTTTTTTAATATAAACATGGGTGAAACCCCCATAGCAGCACACCAATCTGCCAAATGCCCTATACGAATACGCCTGCCGCTCCTTTCCAACTTGGAATAATAAGAACGCGAAATTCCCATCACCGTTGCAATTTTCTCTTGAGAGATGCCTCTTCTTTCCCGCGCTTCCCTGAGAATTCGTCCGAATTCCCCAGCAAGTTCATCAGCAAGTTGATCCGCTTTTCTCTTCTTTCTTTTCATCGTATACTCCCTCCCATAAAAAGGGCCGGCTCATCGAGCTCGTATACGGAAGATAGATTCACTGTTTACGTACTTCCCCCTCCCCGTGAACATGGCGGTTTGAGAATCATTGGCTTGAGAAGAAGGGGGTATGGAGAGGACTAAAAGGATAAAAAGGGAAAGGAAGTTCGCTCGGCTAGGCGGCCCCATGGGCCCATGGTATCAGAGTAAAACCCCGTTTACAAGAAAAAAGGTATGGTGAGAAGCCATGCCTTTCTCGGTCCAAGCCTCCAGGGTATTTAAACCCCCTCTATCCGTTATTCAGATTCATCATCTCTGAAAGGGTATGTTACGGCTTTGGCAGCCCCTTTGGTAGCAGCCTTCGTGGCCTTATAGGTCCCCTTAACCGTCCATTTAACGGGTTTTGTCACCACCTTGGTTACTCCGCATCCAAGGGTGAACACCAGAAAAATGAGGAGAATGCAAGCGAGTCTTAGGTATGCCATATCTAAATCCTCCTTTTGGAACGGGCATTAGTTCAACACTTAGCATATTTTATGCCAACGAACTTGCCTATATTGGCACGGTGGTACATGATTTACAGGAAAAAAAGGCAGGGCCATGATTGACCCTGCCAGAATAGTAAGCTCTCAGAGATGCCGGGAGGCGGAGTTGGACCACCGCCATGGGGATTTTAATCCTAATAATTCAATACCTAACCCTCATTTCCTCTTCTTGCGGTAGATTCTATTGCCGAGGTACCAAGACGTTTTTCGAAAGGCTGGCTCTATAGTTCAATTTCCTATCAATAGTTGTAATAACCCCACCAGTTTCTCAATTCCTCTTCTGTAATCAAGAGCCAACCCCCAGGAACGTGCTACCTTTGAGGCAATAACGACACCGGCGACAACTAAAATAATATTGTCAATTAGAGACCTTAGAAACCTCCTCAAGACCTTTATTGCCCATTCTCCGTTTAGGTTGTCTTTCTTAGGATAATGCCGTCCCTTCTCTTCGAAACGGTAAATTTGTCTCCCTTTTTGAAACCAAGCCGTTCTATAAGCAATTTATCGCTTAAGAGAATAGTTCCCCTTTTGCCAATGGTCAAAAGCCTTGTCTTGGGCTTCGTTTTTTTCATTTTCCTCTCCGCCGTAATATGTTTTATCTTCCCGGCTTCAACCAAGGCATCATAGTATTTTCTCTTGAGAGTGGCTTTTGTTTTGATGCCTAGCTTCCTCATTATTTCTTTGTCGGTCGTGCCTTTCGTAACCATCTCGATGAGTTTCTTAGCCTCAGCTTTCATGGTATCGCCCTCCTTTCGGTCGTTACCGTCCTCCTTTTCTTCCTCATGCAAAGATTACTGATAAACAGGTTAGACTTCCTCCTCCTTTCCTAAATTCAGAAACCTCTATCTCGACAGTTTCAAACCCCTCATTTTCAATCAGCCTTTTCGTATTGGGATAACCTTTTTGAATCAGTACCTTACCATTAACTGATAGGCAATTTGCACTATAAGCTTCTTTCTCCGGAACTATGATTCTATGATACTCAGAAAATATCTTTTCATCAAAATGGCCATTAGATGTTACAACATAATCATTTCCAATGTATGTACAAGCTGACTTAAGATGCAATATGTGCCTGGTTTCAACCGGGATTATTTGATACCTAACATCTGAAATGAAAGTACTCAATTGTTGAATTGCGAAATGATTTGTGCGCTCGGATAACCCAATATAGATCTTATCATTGATTCTTAAGGCATCTCCTCCATCTATAACGCCGGGGGGATTAATTTCGTAAATGTTCTTATACTGTGAAAGAGTACTCTTCACCTCTATCTCTTCACCGGTCCGTGATTTCGATCCCATATTTGAAATAACAGCATTGTCTCCAACTATTATTGCCGTGTCTTCCACGAAGCAGCAATCAGGGAATCCCTCGTCAGGATCTATACGTATCAGGGTGAGGCCCAATTGTTCCAAAATATCGCAGTACCGTGCATGCTGTACCTTGGCCAAGTCGACGTTTATCGTATTTTTACACTCATGAGGTCTAATGCACCTGTCATAGGTATTTGGCACCCCTCGGACTAGTGCATATTTTCCTTCCGGCATCTTAATCATATGGGCAACTCTTCTTTTCACTATGAGAGCCTGAGAGGGGAAGTGAGTGGGAGGCTAGACCTTTTATGAGGTGAAAAGGGTCGCTTTACTGCTTCGCCTCTTTCAGTTTTCTCACAAAGGAATTTATCCCATCTCTTTCTTTTAATCCCCGGGCAAAGGCTTGAGCCTCTCTGCGGGACGGAAATCGCCCCACTGCAACCCGATACCAGACTCCTTTCTGAGGGATAGTGGCCTTCTCGACGAAAACCTCATATCCCTTTTCCTCCAGTTCCTTCATCAATCGGTCTATGTTGCCTTTGTCCCTGAAGGACGCTACGTTCACCGTATACCTGCCTGCTCGTAGCTTCCCTTCGGGTGCAGCCGGGACTTTGGCCTTTTCAAGTGTTTTGGCCTGGGGTCCTCCCTCTTCTTCAGGTCCCTTCCCCTCTCCTTCGGCAACTTTAGCCTTCCCTTCCTCCTCCCGCACCTCTTTTCGGCCTAGGATAAACAGCTTCTTGCTACCTATCTGTCTTTCCTCGATTATTGTCGAAGTCCCCGAGGGCTTTGAGGCAATCGGCTCTTCTTCCTGCGGTAGACCACCTTCCAAGGGCTTTTCCCCCATCGTCTCCTCCGCAACAACCCCTGAAGTTTTGGGCTCATCCTCCTTCTCAGTGAACTTGATGGGGAACCTCACTTGCGCACCAACAAGCTGGGTTTTTCTTTCTTCCGGCTCCATTAAGAGGATGATTGCGAGCAGGAAAAACCCAAAAACTATACAGAGGAGGGCGGCGGATATAAGAAGTCGCCTTGACCTCCTCTGCTTTTTTGCGGAATCGAGGGTTTGGGGTGAGGGATGGAGGATTTCTTTTTCCGGTTTCTCGTTTTCCGTTCCCAATTCCCTCCCGTGTTTTTTCACGAACTTTTTAAAGTCCCTGAAGGTAAATCTCTCTTGAATGCGTGCTTCAAGATCAAGATGATCATGAGCACGCTCA
>CAYFXP010000424.1:0-6727 GCA_964346935.1 uncultured Syntrophobacterales bacterium | reverse complement strand
GCGTTGATAAAAGCTGGAGTAGAACCCATTTCAGCCCATATGTTCTTATTCTACTTTGGTTGCCTTTCATTTATCACCCCGCCGGTATGCGTGGGGGCATATATTGCCGCTGGAATCTCCGGTGGAAACCCATGGAAGACGGGTTTCCGCGCCGTGCGCCTGGGCTTCGCCGCCTTTCTCGTTCCCTGGGCGTTTGTGTTCAACCCCGGTATTTTGATGATTGGCTCCCCGGTGGCGATCGTTTCAAGTTTTTTCTTCGTCGCCTTGGGCGCGATGACAATAGGGGTTGCCTTTGAAAGGTATTTCCTCAGGCACCTCAGGAGATGGGAAAATATTCTTTTGGCCACAACTGGTGTTTGCATCTTTATCCCAAACATGGTGACCAGGGGGTTTGCGCTGGCCTTCCTGGCGGTGTTTCTCATTAACCATCTTATGAAGGTAAAAAAGACGAGGGGAAATATTACGGATCACAGGAGCCCAGAGGTGCCAGGAGGCCATGATCGAGGAACTGGAGAAATTGTTCAATAGGCCATTTGGCTACGGGATATTAAAGAGGGGGCAAGAATGAAGATCGATGTCCATAACCATTTCTATCCCAGCAGATTCCTGAAACAGTTGGAAAAAGATGGGGCAATCGCAGGCACGACCGTGGAGAAAGATGAGTGGGGCAGGCAGATTCTCGTACAGCACGGGAACCGGGTAGTCACCATCACGCCTCCCATGAATAACATCAACCAACGAATGGATGATATGAATAAAGCAGGGTTTACCATGCAGATCCTGACCCTGTCCGCCCCCAGCGTGGACATCTTTCCCGGAGAAATAGGTGAAACCCTGGCCAGGGTGGTCAATGACGAAATTGCCGGGATTTGTCACGACAACCCAAGCCATTTCATGGCCTTTGCCACCTTGCCCTTCCTGGATCCCAATCGAACCGTCAAGGAACTCGAGCGGTGTATCGATGAGCTCAAGTTTCAGGGCGCCTGTATGGGCTCGAATATAAACGGCATGGGTCTGGACAACGAACTCCTGTACCCGTTTTATGAGCGTATGTCCGATTACGATCTGCCCATCCATATACATCCTCGGGCCCCGGCCGACAAGGAGACCTACAAGGATTACCGTCTTGTTCCCATGATCGGATTTGAGATGGACCTTTGTATTGCCGTGATACGCCTGATCATGGGAGGGGTTATGGACAGGTTCCCCAATCTGAAGTTCATCATCTCCCACCTAGGTGGAGCCATCCCCTACTTGGCAGAACGGATACAAAATTGTTACGAGGCCTACCCCGAGTGCCAACAGAATATCTCAGGTCCGGCCAAGGACTATCTGAAACGGTTCTACTACGACACGGTCAGCTTCTTCGAGCCTGCCCTCATGTGCGCTTACGCCTTCCTGGGGGCCGGGCGTTTGATTCTGGGCTCCGACTACCCCCATGTCATCGGAGATATCCATGAGGCGATTACCTCCATTGAGCAATTGGAAATCCCCCAGAGGGATAAGGAGATGATCTACTCGGGAAATATCCAAAGGTTAATCCACGGTGATAGTTAGCTAAGGAACAGAGATTAGTCATGGCGAATGGCGCATCTAAGGAAGTCATAAGAAGTACCTGTGGCCTCTGCTACGCTGGTTGTGGCATGCTCATTCATGCAGAGAACGGGAGGCCCGTAAAGATAGAGGGGGATCCGGATAGCCCCGTAAATAAAGGAGTGTTGTGCACGAAGGCGTTCACTTCCCTTGAACATCTCTATCACCCTGAACGTCTGAGATGTCCGCTGAAAAGGTCGGGAAATCGAGGGGAGGGTACTTGGCAGAGGATTTCATGGGATGAGGTGCTGGAGATAATCCCTGAAAAGCTGAAATCCACCAGAGAGGAATCTGGTCCGGAATCGGTCGTCTTTATCCATGGGGCTGCAAAAGGACTTCAAGAGACATACCTGAGGAGATTTGCTAACGTATTCGGCACCCCCAATGTAGCGTCTATGGGGCATGTCTGTTTCCTACCTCGGAAATTCGGGTCATTGGTTACCCTCGGGTTCCATCCCATTCCCGATTACGACTATCCTCCCAATTGCATAATTGCATGGGGTTCGAATAAGTCAAAAATAGCCGAATATCATAAAACACTGGAGGCTACACAAAAGGGGGCAAAACTCATTGTAATTGACCCCAGATATACGGATTTTGCCCAGAGGGCAGACAGATGGGTCCGATTGCGCCCAGGCAGTGATTTGGCCCTCGCATTGGGCATGATAAAGGTTATCCTCGATGAGGGGCTCTACGACAAACCATTTGTCGAAGAATGGACCGTCGGCCTCGATCAGCTTAAACGGCACATCAAGGATTATTCACTGGAAAAGGTAGAGGAAATCACATGGGTGAAGGGGGGGCTCATTGAGGAAGCAGCGAGAATGTATGCCACCGCGAGACCTGCTTGTATCCAGATGGGGAATGGGCTTGAGCATAACCTAAACAGTTTTCAGACAGTTCGAGCAATCTCCATCTTAAAGGCCCTGACGGGCAACATATCGATTCCTGGCGGTGACGCCTACTGGAAACCCTTAGCCATCCCGGATAGGTATGCGTCAGAGTTGACACTTGAAGATATGATCCCTGACGAAAAAAAGGAATTACGGTTGGGGTTGGATAAGAAATTCTTACCACTTTATCAGTTTGCTCATCCTCCCACAGTAACAAGGGCGATGCTCGAAGGAAAACCGTATGCGGTGCGCATGGCTTACATTCAAGGAGCAAATCCACTTCTGACATACGGTAACGCCCAAGAGACGCTCAGGGCCTTCCTGGCCTTGGATTTCTTAGTTGTAGCTGACCTTTTCATGACCCCAACCGCCGCCTTCGCTGATATTGTACTGCCCTCGGCCACCTATTTGGAGTTCGACAGCATTGTCGCTCCACCCTACTACCCGGTTGCCCAGGTTCAACAGAAGGTGGCGGGATTAGAGGGGTGTTGGCCGGATTTCAAGATATTGAACGAAATGGCGAAAAAGATGGTCGGAGTGGAGTACTTTTGGGAAAACGAGAGAAACCTTTTAGATGAAATCCTAAGGCCGATGGGGATCGATTTTGATGAATTCAGGGAGATAGGTGGGATATCAGGAGAGAAGGATTATTATCACTATAAGGCGAAAGGCTTTAATACACCTTCGGGAAAGGTGGAGCTTTTTTCCGGTCGTTTACTGGAGTGGGGTTTTGATCCGCTTCCGGTTTACTATGAATCCCAGGAGACGCCGTATAGCGACCCGAAGTTGGCGACGGAATACCCCATGATTTTCACCTCAGGTAAGTCTGAATATTACCGCCATTCCGGGGGAAGACAAATAAAGGCTTTGAGGAGACAGCATCCTGAGCCCGTCGTATATGTCCACCCGGAGATGGCTGCTGGAATAGGGATAAAGGAGGGAGAATGGGTTTGGGTGGAAACAAAAAGAGGCCGCATCAGACAGAAAGCGCTTTTTTCCCAAGAGATGGATCCCAGGGTGGTAGGAGTGGATTATGCGTGGTGGTTTCCGGAAAAGGGAACGGAGGCTCAATATGGGTGGAGGGAATCAAACATAAATATCCTGACGGACGACAAACCACCATTCAATAGGGAATTAGGAGGCACTAATCTACGAGGGATCCTCTGCAAAGTATATAAGGAAGGTTGATAGTTTCTGGTAATGTTGCCGAACTCACCCCACGACCATTGTTGCGGCAGCTGCGCATAAGCTTGACATGCACTCGACTGTGTGATATCCGTCTCCGAAATTCTATTCAAGAATGAAGTTATACGGCTTCTTTGCCCTCACATGAATCGGCTTCTTATTCTCACGACTGATGCGGATGATTACAGCAGCTTGCTCTGTGACTCCCATCTCCAAGATCTGGAGATACTCTCCTGTTCTCGTGAGGAAGACGCCCGAGGAGTTATCCAGAACTGTAACATTGTGCTTGGTGACCCCGCGATGGTTGCGACTGTTCTCGACCACGCGAGGAGTCTGAGATGGGTCCAATCAACGTTTGCCGGAATTGATCCGCTCTGCAAAAAGGGCCTCCGTCGTGACTACGTTCTCACGGGAGTGAAGGACATTTTTGGCCCGCTTATAAGCGAGTATGTGTTTGCGTATATTCTTGCCCTCGAGAGGGATCTCTTCCAGACAAGAGAGAACCAGCGAAACAAGTCCTGGATCGTTATGCCCTATCGTAGTTTACGGATACTGACGATTGGCGTATGCGGGGTGGGGTCAGTTGGTGAACACGTAGCGCGAACAGCTGCTCATTTTGGAATGCGCGTACTCGGGTTTAGACGCACTCAGACTGAGTGCCCATATGTTGAGAGAGTCTATACCGGTTCTTCCTTCGGTGAGTTCCTCGAGTCACTCGATTACCTTGTCCTCGCGATTCCGCGTACATCCGATACAGACCATCTCATCGATTCGGCGGCCCTTTCTAAGATGAAATCCTCAGCAGTGCTCATCAATGTTGGTCGTGGGAACGCGATTGCCATATCCGATCTTGTGGACGCACTCCGGGACGGCACGATTCGTGCGGCGGTGCTGGATGTGTTCGAGCAAGAGCCGCTCCCTCGGGACAGCCCTCTGTGGGAGCTTTCAAATGCGTTCATCACTCCACACAACTCTGCTCCCAGCTTTCCAGAAGACATTGTGCCGGTTTTTTGCGATAACTACCGACGATTCCTGGAGAACCAACCGCTTCACTATGTGGTGGACTTCGAAAAGGGGTACTGAGCTTCGTGAAAGCCGTATAACCAACGGCTGTATCCGACGTCGCTAATGCGCCGCCTGAGCCTCAACGTTATGTGTTAAAGGAAGGGATCATAAGATGAAAACCGTCTATCTCAGTGGTCCGATTATGGATGAGCACGAGGGTGTAGCTCGTAAGTGGCGAGATATTGCTAGGTCCCTGCTTTCATCGGATTTTAGACTGCTGGATCCAATGCGGAGAAATTTTCGCGACAAAGAGGTGGATTCGGCAAATGAGATTGTTGAGTTTGATTTACAGGATATTCGTGATGCAGACATTGTCCTCGTGAATTATTGCAAACCCAGCATAGGGACAAGTATGGAGGTTTTCTATGCTCGCTACGATCTCGGAAAATTCG
This sequence comes from uncultured Syntrophobacterales bacterium, assembly GCA_964346935.1. Classification (GTDB taxonomy): domain Bacteria; phylum Desulfobacterota; class BSN033; order WVXP01. The sequence continues at coordinate 1,599 of CAYFXP010000424.1, read as the reverse complement.
TGATTGCCTTTTCCCCTCTTTCGTTTAAAGATTGCAGCCCATGGATGGTCAGATACTGCACGAAAATCCTGCCGAGCCTTGAGGAGGCCTGCGAGTACCTGAAGACCCATTTTAGGGATAGAGCGTAATTGTGATAAGGGCCGAGGATAATGGCAGTCTTCACAATGCCGCCTTTGGCTGTTGGGCAAATATGGACGATTGAAATCGTATGAAAGGGGGAGGAGAGATGCGATATCTTCTCAATTTTTTTGTCTTATTATCCCTGGTCATTGCCAATGGGGTCATCTCAAAGGCCGCTGATGACACGGATTCGGGCGCGGGGGAACCCACTTCTGCCCCGGTAGCATCCGCAGAAGCGCAGCCCGTCTATCCAATTGCCCCTGGTGTGTGGTATCCCGGTGATCCCTTGCCTGAAAAGCCGATGCGTTACTACAGGGTGAGGTGCTTTCCCGGTTGCCATCGTGGAAGCTCATATGGCAAATACCCAGATGAGCCTTTGAAAGTGGATCCCATATTCCCAACTTCAACGATAGATCGTTGCCCTTCGGCCACAACCGGTGCGAAATGAAAAATTCTTTCATTGCCAAGACGAGATTATCCCATCTCCCAGGTAAGGGTGCATGGCCGGATTTCCCCTCCCTGCTCACCCTCGATGGGTACCCCACTTCTCCAGCAGATTACGCTCAGAAACAACAGTGTCCCCCTGAAGAAGAAAGTTCGGAAACTTCGGACCAGATTTCCGTTGACAGAGGGTGCAGTATTAAGTGAAGATACAATGGCCTAGTGGCCTTGTTCGTTGGGATAGAGATTTCCGACGTCGGGAGTTTGACAAACCGTTCCGCTGAAGGACCTTTTGGAAGGGAGGTGAAGGAGATTTTTTATAAGGAGAAGTAGTTTTGGGGTTGAGAGTTTGCAGGCTCTCAGCACCAAGGATTTAAGGAAAGGATTCTGAAAATAAGAGGAGGGCTGAGATATGAGAATCGGGAAATTATTATTGCTATGTATGGTCGTTGTTGCCCTGGCTTTGCTTCCTGCTCACAGTTTTGCAGCAAAGAAGACCCTGGTGTATGGAACCACTGAGAAGGTTATCGATATGGACCCCGCGAATGCCTATGACTTCCACACGTGGGAAATCTTCTACAATATCTATCAGGGCCTTCTCAGGTACCCCCCCGGGAAGACGAACCTCGTCCCGGGGTTGGCCGAATCCTACGTCATCAGTGCCGACGGCAAGGAATACACCTTTTACCTGAGAAAGGGCCTGGAATTCACCGACGGCACCCCTTTCGATGCCTATTCGGTCAAGTGGTCCATCGACCGGGTGATTGCCCTCAAGGGAGATCCCTCTTGGCTTGTCACGGATTTTGTCGATCGAGTGGAGTATGTGGTGGAACTTGATCCAAAGAAAGGGATGGTCTTGGATAAGTATGCGGTCAAATTTGTTCTCAAGAATCCGGTTGCTTACTTCCCCTCGTTGGTGGCCTCCGTTCCTTACTATCCCGTGAACCCGAATGTCTATCCCAAGGATAAGATAATTCGTGATCCGTCTGAGCTCATAGGGGGGCAGCTCGTTGGGTTGGGCCCATACAAGGCTGTCTC
>CAYFXP010000423.1:0-1878 GCA_964346935.1 uncultured Syntrophobacterales bacterium | reverse complement strand
ATCTTGGGTGCTGGCGTAGTCGATCCGGGAGCTGTCGAGCTTAATCAAGACCGGGAAGTTGCTGAGGTTTTCGGATTGAGCGGAGTTATCGAAGGTGATCTTTCTCCGTTTCCCCCATGAATCATCCCACCAGGCTTCAGCCTTCTGCACCAGGCCGAAAGAAAACCCCGAGATTACCAACAGGAAAATGAAAAATGCCTTGTGCCTTCGCCATTTCATTGTTCTACCTCACCAATTTTATTTTTGCCCTATGCAGGGGACTTTCCAGATAAGGTTTTTTATCGATTTTTATCACTTTTGTAACCTTAATTTTCCAGCATTCTTTAACAAAGCAAAAAATATACCAAGATATGTTACGATACCTTTTTCCAAGAAATTACCTTAAATATTATTTAAGTATCTGAAATTATTGGATTAAATATAAATAAGAGGATATTCTACGAAAAATGGTTAAATCGATAAATATCGTATATATTCCCTTGGGTCGCCCGGGAAAAAGACAAAAAAAGCAAAAAATTCATACTCTTTCAAAAAATTGTCACCGGCTTTGCGGGGGCTGGGTTGTCAAGGCGAGGCGGGGCTGGGCGCGGAAGGATGGAGGATAAAGGGTGGAGGCAAAGAGGGAATATATGGCGTTCGTGCCGCAGTGCTCCATCAGGGAAGCACTGCTTACTGCGTACTACTTATTCCTTTCGGAATGATTCGTTTCCCTATTCGAGCAAACAGTGGTTACTGCCTACTGCTTCCTGCCTACTCCTTCCTGCTTGACGTGGTTCCCTTATTGAGTGAGCACTGCTTCCTGCCTACTCCTTACTCTTTCGCTAGTATTTCTTCCTCCATATGAGCCCGTGGGTCCATGCGAGGGGGCTGATGAGCAGCAGGAGTACGAGGCAGATGGTGAGTGCCCGGTCTAACTCTAGTTGAGCGATGGCCACAAGCGGTGCCAGGGCGATGCGTGCCAGGGCCCGGGTATTGTCGTGGTCCTTGATCCACTGGGCTGCCGGCGGGCTGAGGCTGTAATAGGTTTTGACCAGGTATTTCCCTATGGGACTCGTGAGGAGCCATCGGTCCCTGAAGGATCTGAGGTCACCCACGTGCCGATCCAGGAACGACCCATAGGCGGCCGATGCGATGAAGCAACCTCCACCACCGCCTCCACCTCCTGCACCGGAGCTCCCTGATGCGGATCCGACCGGCATGGCCATGGCGGGATCCCCCATGAGAATGAAGGTGTTGGCGGTATCCTCGGCGGCATCCTTGCTCTCGGAGTTGGCGAGCAACTCCTGCTTGGCATAGCTGGTTGCCTCGCCTAGTCGGACCATCCCCTGCTGGAAGATGGCCTTCATGAAGGCCCGATTGAGGGCCAGCTGGGCCGGGGGCTCGGTCAGGCCCGTCGAGGCGAAGGCGGCCACGGCTCCAGCTCCATCAGCCCGGAGCATCTCTTCCGCGAGAGAGCCCCAGCCGGGATAGGGCACCAGGAAATAGCCGTTCATACAGGTCATCACGACCATCACCGGGAGTCTTTGAGCATTGGATAGGGTGGGGATATGGGTGGTATCGAAGATACCCTCGTGCGCCCAGTTATTGATGAAGCCGTGGCCGGCGTAATTTACTATCAGCACGCCCCCGTTGATCTCGTCCTCGATCTGCTGGGTGAGAACGGCCGGGGATGTGTCATCGAGATAACCCTTTACGAGGCTGTAATCCACCGGGACATCATGCAACGATATGGTCTCGTTCATATGCTTGAACATCTCCAGGTCATCCGAGACCAGAAGCAGCCTCTTTTGCCAGGGTTGATCCTTTGAAGCCTCCTCGTAGTTGATGATCTTTCGTACCATGAGGGAGGCCTCGTTCGTATCGGCAGCGGGGAGCCGT
>CAYFXP010000422.1:0-10644 GCA_964346935.1 uncultured Syntrophobacterales bacterium | reverse complement strand
GATGAGGGTTGTCAGGGTGGTGATAGCCGCCTCTATCTGTTGCTCATAGAAATTTGCCACCTTGCTCAACATGTTGTCCAATGTCCCCGATTCCTCCCCGGTGGCGGACATCTGAATTACCATCTCGGGAAATACGGTTCTCCTCTCACTAAGGGCCTCGGCAAATCCGCTTCCCTGTTCAATGGCCATTGAGCTCTCGCCGATGGCAACTTCCAACATTTTATTATCAGAGGTTTCCGCAACCAGATCAAGGGCGGCCAAGATGGGGACTCCGCTATTGATCAAGACCCCCAATGTCCGGGTAAATTTGGTCAGGGAGTATTTTCGCATCAACGGCCCTAAGATGGGGATCAGGAGCTTATTTTTGTCCCAGAAAAACCGCCCGCGGTCGCTTTGAAGTTGGAGATAGATGAAAAGTCCGATCCCAGCGGCGATCAACAGCAACAGCCAGTAGTAATCCCGAATAGCAATGCTACTAGCGATCAAAATCCGGGTAGGCGCCGGGAGGCTTACCCTGGACCCTGCATATATTTTTTGGAATACGGGGACTACCTTGGCCACCAGGATGATGATGGCGAAGGCAGTGAATCCAATGAGAAAGAGAGGATACGTGATGGCTGCCTTTACCCTCCGACGCAGATTGGCGCTTCTCTCCAAGTAACTGGCCAGTTGAGCAAGGGTCTGATCCAACTTTCCGCTCACTTCTCCCGCCTTGACCATGTTGACGAAGAGCCTGTTAAACACCCTGGGATGTTTGGACAGGGCGTCGAAAAAGGTGCTCCCCTCCTCGACATCGATGCTCACGGCATCGATCACGGTTTTGAATTGTGGGTTCTCAACCTCATTACCAAAGCTCGTAAGACATCGGAGCAGCGGCAGCCCGGATTCAACCATGGCCGCCATTTGACTCGCGAAGAGCAAGACTTCATCCTGCTTAACCCCGGTTCCAAAAACCGGGACCCTCATCGAAAACCGCCGTTCAAGTACTTTTTCCGGACGCCTTCTCTTCGTCGCGATGTCGAGGACGGTGAGGTTTCGCCGGTGTAATGTCTCTATTACCTCCAGCTCGCTGATTGCCTCCACGTTACCCCTTACGTTTTTCCCGTCACTCCTCTTGGCCGTGTATGAATACTGTGGCATCTCTGAATCCTTACTCTTCCTCTATTGTCGCCTTGAGGACTTCCTCCGGAGTTGTGATTCCATCCCTTACCTTCTGTAAACCGCTTTCCCTGAGGCTGTTCATCCCTATCCCAACGGCCACCTGGTGAATTCCGTCGATATCGGCGCCGTTGAGGACGGCGTTTCGAAGTGGGGCCTTCATCTCCAACATCTCACAGATAGCAGTCCTCCCATAATAGCCCGTGTCCTTGCACCTGCGGCACCCTTTGCCGCGGTAAAAGAGGAGGCCCTTCTGGGGCTCGCCATCCATTCCGAGGCTTCGAAGCAATTCCTTGCCGGGTTTATAGGACTCCTTGCATTGGGGACAGATCTTGCGCACCAGGCGCTGGGCGACGGCCAAAGTCAACGATGAACAGACGAGGTACGGTTCCACGCCCATGTTAATCAGCCGGATTATGGTTCCCACGGCATCGTTGGTGTGCAAGGTGCTGAATACTAGGTGTCCCGTCAGCGATGCGCGAATGGCCATCTCCGCCGTCTCAAGGTCCCGAATTTCCCCCACCATGATGATATCCGGATCCTGACGGAGGATGTGCCGCAGCCCGTTGGCGAAGGTGAGGCCGATCTTGGAGTTGGCCTGGACCTGGTAGATCCCCTTGATCTGATACTCCACGGGGTCCTCCACGGTAACGATATTGGTCTGGACGGATTTGATCTCCGTCAGGGCCGAATAGAGGGTGGTGGTCTTCCCGCTCCCCGTGGGTCCCGTCAGGAGGACCATGCCGTGGGGTTTCGATATGTAGCTTCGAAAGATTTTCAGCTGGTCATCGGCAAATCCTAGGCTGCCCATGTTAAGCGAGAGGGATCCCTTCTCCAGAAGCCTCATCACCACCTTTTCGCCGAAGACGGTGGGAAGCGTAGAGACCCTCAGGTCAACCTCTCGAAAGCCCTGTTTTATGGTAAAACGGCCATCCTGGGGAAGCCGCCTTTCGGCGATGTCCATGTTCGACATGATCTTGATTCGGGAACCGATGGCCATTTGCAAGGCTTTCGCCGGAGAGATGACATCGTGGAGCACGCCGTCGATTCGGTAGCGGATGTTAAGGCTTTTCTCCTGAGGCTCGATGTGGATATCGCTGGCCCGCTCGTTGATGGCGTTGGAGATGATGTAATCAACCAATTTGACAATGGGGGCCTCCTCCACCTGTTCCCGGAGTCTCTCCAGATTAACTTCGCGTTCTTCGTCGAGTTCGCTCTTGAGCTCGAGGTGGGTCTCCGACACATCCTTTAAGACGTCCTCCAGGCTCGACTCCTGGCCGCGGGCACCGTAGAATCGGTTGAGCAAGGTTTCCAGTCCCGATTTGGATATGATGGCTGTATTGATCCTGTGATTGGTTATGGTCCGCAGGTCGTCAATGGCGATAATGTCGAAGGGATTCACCATCGCCACGGTCAAGATGTTTTTCTCTATGGAAAGGGGTATGGCCATGCATTGCCGCGCCATACGCTCGGGGACAAGCCTCATGACCTCGGGGTCGATGAAGCTAACTTGGCCGGCCGTCATGTACGGGATGTTAAGCTGTTGGGCGAGGGCGGTGAGGACCTGGACCTCGTCGGCAAGGCCCATCTCAACGATGATATCCCCCAACAGGCCCCCCTTCTCCCTCTGGCGATCCAGGGCCTTGTTGAGCTGTTCCTGGGTGATCACTCTGTTCTCCACCAACAGGGCACCCAGCGATTTGTAACTCAAGGTATAGCTCTTGGGAAGCGCCATTGTGCGATTCACCTCAATTTCGGGGGTTTCCCCCTCATCCCGTCCGTGTCTGATTGACGATTTGGGGGGTGATGAAGATCATGAGCTCCCGATACTCCGAGATATCCTCCTTGTTCTTGAACAGCATGCCCACAATGGGAACCCTTGACAGAAAGGGGACGCGGCCTCGATTCGCCTCCTTCCGGGAGCTGAAGAGACCCCCGATTATCACCGTCTCACTATCCCTCACCAGCACCTGTGTTGAAGCCCTCTTTGTCCCAAGGGTGTCATACTCTTGGCCCTGAATTATGGTTTGCCCCGAAATCTCGCTCTTTTCCACGTCCACGAGCATGAAGATTGAGCCGTCGCGGGTGATCTGGGGCGTGATGTTCAGCTTGATCCCCACGTCTTCCAGACGGACGCTGACCTGGGCCGTTTCGGCATCATATCCCTCGGCCACGGGAACTTTCTCCCCCACAAATATTTCCGCTACTTGGTTCTGGACGACGAGGACTGATGGCTTGGATACGATCCTCACATCCCCCGTCTCCTCGAGGGCCGAAAGCTCAATATCGAGGTTTCGGAGCGCTGCCGTCGACGAGAGCCAGCCCAGGCTGAAGAGCCCCGCGGGATTTGTCACGGGGAGGTTTACCACATCCCCCGCTGCGGAACCATCGAGGGTAAAGGTTCCCTTCGGGCTTTCCCTTCTGCCCACGGTCTTCACCGCCGTGGCACCCCATTTAATGCCCAACTGCTGTGAGAAGTCGCGATTGGCCTCAACGATCCTCGCGTCAATCTTCACCTGCCCCGTCGGCAGATCCAGTTTTTTCGCCATTTTTGCAATCTCGCGGACGTTCTCCTTTACGTCGGTGATGACAAGGGTATTGGTCTTCTTGATGATGCTGACGTTGGCTCCCCTATCAACCCCCTTCTCCTTTTTATGGCTCAACAACTTCTCCATGGCATCCTGCAAATCGGTGGTCTCCCTCCCTTCCCGGGAAAGGGTCGTTCCGATATAGTTCAGGTTGACATAGGCCGTCTCAAGCGGTTCCTCCAATTTCTTCGCCTCCCTGAGCTCTTGGCGCGCCTTGTAAATATCAAGCTCGGCCTTCAGCTTCTTCCGCAATTCCGCCTGGTCATCCACCCGGATGATGTTCCCCTCGATGACGTACGTCAAGCCGCCCGCCCTGAGTATGGCACTAAACCCATCCTTCAGGGAGGTGTCCTCGATATCGTACGTGATCCTCCCCGAAACCGCCGGCGACAGGACGAGGTTCAAGCCATACTCCTCGGCTATAATGGTCAGAACATGCCGGATATCCACGTCCCTCACCCTCAGGGAGAAGCGTCGAACGCTATCCAAGGGATCCTTGGATGGCGGAGATTGTCCCAACCCCTCGGATGATAGGGCCAAGAGAAAGATCACACACAGGAGGATAGCAAAAGCACCCCTTTTCATAGCCACTTACCTCTTTTGGGTTTTGAGCAAGTCCTCTATCTTGAAGGTTCGTTCTTCCCCGCGGTAGACCGCGGTCACCTCCTCCTCCCCAATTCGGACGATCTGATGCCTCGCGATCCAATCCCCTTCCCTGACGGGTTTGTTGTTTACAATGGCCACCTTCGTGCTCCCGATTTGGATGATGCCATTCAGTTTCAATCGAGGCAGCCTTCTCGGCCTTTTTTTCGGTTTGCGCGCGGCTACAACCTTCTTCTTCTCCTCCTTCTCCAGAAAGGGGTCCCTCTTAACAACGATATCATCCCTTACCGTGATGGGAGGAACCCCTTCCTTGGGCGTTTTGTCCGGGGGCGAGGGCTTGGCGTTTTTCAACTCGAAGGTGCTTACGGTGAACTTGAGGCGATGCCAGAGGGGATCCTTGGGATCGTTCCGGATGTGAAGGTCATCTACATTGAGCCCCAAACTGTTCTCCAGGCTATCGACGAACTTGACGATTTTCCCGTATTTGGACTTGGTTTCGACCAGAAATGGATACCGAATATATTCCGGGGACACCTCCTGAGGCTCGGGTTTCAACGTTTCTGTTTTAATTCCCAGACGATTGACGAGCTCATTTACCATTCCCAGAAAGGTGGTCTCCCGCTCTTCCGAGGGTATCTGATGCCGCTTGAAATAGTCGACGTTGGGCTCCTCCTTGTTGGTCTCGATCTCCTCTCGAATTTTGTTGAGCTCCACTGTGGTCTTTTCAACTCTTTCGTTGAGGATACCTACCTCCCTTGTCCCTTCTGTGGCCTTGTTGATCTTGGGCCGATAGAGGAAGAGATAGCAGAACAACGAGACCCCGATGAAGAAGATCACCAAGGCCAATGCCATGCCCTTTATGGATACCGTCGATCTCATTTCGAGGCCTTTCCCCCACTAGCCCCGGGCACACCCTTGAGCTTGGCGGAGATCTCAAACTCCATAAGCTCGCGCCGCCTCCCTCGAGAAAAGTGCGTATATTTAACGAGGGTGGCGGGCTCGAAATCCCGCTGAAATGAATCCAAGCTGTTCAATGACGATATGAGTTGGGCAATGCTATCAGCGCGCTCCTGGCCGAGCACGGGCACGGTGGCCCCCTTGATGATGAGATAGATCTCCTCCTCCTCGACCTCTCTCGATCCCTTCTTCCTCTTCTTGACGGTTTTCAGCGACAGATCGGTGAGCCATAGGTCATCCGGCATGATCTCGCTCAGATCCCTCAGTTTCTGGGACCATTCAACCCGTCTTACCTGCAGCTTAGAGATGGAGATCCGCTCTTCCTTCGCCTTTTTCAACTCCTCTTCCAGTTGTTTAAACTGGCCATATAAGTAGGTCTTTTGGCGGCGATTCATGTGCATCCTTCGATCAAGGGAAGAGGAGGCTTTGATATAGGCGAAGCTGATTCCCAGGAGCAGAAGGAACATTAAGGGAATAAGGATTGCTACTGATATGCGCCTCTCCTCTCCTCTTGGCTTGGGGACTTTCTTCGGCTTCTTCCCCAGCTTATAGATATTGATCTGAAATCTCATCTACTTACTCCCTAATCGCGAGGCCAACGGCCAAGGCCAATTTGCACGCGTCGTTCTCAAAAGGCGCCAAGAGAGATGCTTGCTCCACATTGATCTTTCGAAAGGGGTTGAGTACCCTCACGGGCAGGCCGAGTTCGGCGCTTAAATGATCATCCAGCCCCTTGAGGGGGGCGCTCCCCCCCGTGAGAATGACTGCGCTAAACCCTCTTATTTTGGTCTGATTCTCATAAAAGGTCAAGGATCTTCGAACCTCCCTGACGAGGTTGTCCAGGGACGGTTTAATGGTCTCAATTAAGCCAACCTCATCCTGGCTCCTCTTGAACTTCTCGGCATCCGCGTAGGAAAGTCCGTTTCCCCTCATAATATCGTCGGTGAAATCGTTGCCGGATATCATGATGTTCCGAACGAAATACTGGCCGTCCTCACCATAAATGCTCAGGGTAGTATTTTTATCCCCGATGTCCATCAGCACGATGAATTCGTCCCGCTCAATTTCCTCATTGAACGTGACGGCGTTTACCAGGGCCAGTGGATTGACATCGATGATTTGAGGCTCGATGGGTATTTCCCGCAGCAGCTCGATGTGGTATCGCACGAAGTCCTTGATGACGGAGACGAGGATAACATCCAGTGTGTTGCCCGCCTTAGAGGTATTGATGATCTGGTAGTCCAATTCCACGTCATTAACGTCGAAGGGAATGTAATTTCGCGCCTCCCATTTAATGGCAGAGGCCAACTCCTTCTCCGTCATATAGGGGAGTTCAATCTGTCTGATGGCAGTTGATACACCGCCAATGGCGGTAATAATCGCCGTCTTTCTGAGACTTATGCCTTCCATGGCTTTTCTTATGGCCGATATGGTCATCTGTCTGGGATCTACCTCAACGTCTATGCCCTCGGGCGCAATCTCACTCGCCCCGGCCGAGAGCAATCGATAGGCTCCTGACCCCCTTCTCTCCAATTGAACGCATTTTACCGAATGTGACCCGATATCCAGCCCCAGGGTTTTTCTGGAAAGGAGGCCGAAGGAACTTGGGCCCTTTTTCTTTTCAGATACGGGAAGTCTTTCCGGTTTTGCCTCCTCCTGCTGGGGAGGGCCGGAATCCAAGGGGACTGGCTCGAAATCACCCTTGCCTCGAATTACCTCCAGTAACCGATTGGTCGCAGCTAAATCCTTATCCTTTTCCTTCAAATTTGATCCCCTCTCGCCTTTGCCGTTATCCGGATAATTTCTTCATCAATGAGATCCCTTTCCTTTATGAGCATGGTGATCAGAGCGTGATGGCAGAGGTTAATCACCTTTCTCGGATAGCCGAGGGTTTCCGAATAGACTGCCATATAAGCGTCGTCCGTGAATAAGGACTTCCCGCTGTTGAGACCAGCAATCCTTAATCTAAATTCTATCATTTTCCTCGTATCTGTTTCATTTAATGGGCGAAATACATGTTTCATATTTACCCTGTCGAGGAAATTCTCCACTCCTTTTACTCTCTCGGCAAACTCCATCTGGGCGAAAATGAGCAGCTGAAGCAACTTGTACTCGTTCGTTTCGTAGTTGAGGAGATTTCTCAATATCTCCAAATGGGACCTGGACAGTTTTTGACCCTCGTCAATGAGCAATACTATGGTCTTTTTGTCCTCGACCCCTTTTTTAAAGAGGTAATTTTGGATGGCCTCCTTATACTCAAAGGTCGAGCGTCCGGGTGGCGCCACGCCGAACAACTTCACCAAGCTACTGAAGAATTGGAATTCCGTGGGAAAACTGGGATCGAGGATGAAGTGAAAAATGAAATCCCGGCTTTCCCTCTGAAACATTCGATATAGAACCCTGGAAAGGGTTGTCTTGCCCGTGCCCACTTGGCCTAAAATGATATTTAGCCCTCGTCTTAGGCGAATCGAGATCTCCAACCTCTGAAGGCATTCACGATAATCATCTGAAAGGTAAAAGAAAGCGGGATCCGGCGAACTGGAAAAGGGCTCCCTTTCGAGTCCCAGTATCTCATAGTAATGCATGTATCGTCTCTCAGTTTCCTCAATTAATTAATTATTGTCAAATCACGGGCTTTTGTCAACCATTTTCCGCCCCTCGAGGTTCCCCTAAGTGTTCGATAACTATGCGGGAACCGTCACCATTGGGGATAAGGGAAATAGCGCTATGGGGCCTACTGCAATAAGTTAGACCCGAATGATTTCCCCTTTGATTTCTTCTCCGAGGGAAAGAAGGCCGATGGTGTTACGACCTGTGAAGGATCGAGTCGGTGAACCGGGATTAAAAAGGAGGAGCCCTTCCCTCTTGTGGTGGGCAGAGTAATGGGTATGACCATATATCAGGCAATCCAAGGGCGGAAACTCAGCCATTATGCGTTTTTCCAGCCCAATTGGTGATCCCCAACCATGGATGAGCCCAATCTTGAAACCGCAAACATCGATGGTCCTCTTTTGAGGAAGCGAAGACCGAATTTCCCCCAAATCCATGTTCCCACAGACGGCGATCAGATCCCATCGTCGGAAGAAATCGACAATGCTTTGGCCAACGAAGTCCCCCGCGTGCAAAACCATATCTACATCATTGAAATGGGCCAGCACGATCCTTTCTAGCTCTAAGGAGGGCTCCGTGAGGTGGGTATCGGAAATGACGCCGATCTTCATCGCTATCACCAATAGCCAGGTTTTCCTCGTACCATAACGCATTCCTCGATGTCAAGGGGAGGAATCACTGGTGCTACAGTGTTGCAGTCGGAAAGGGGAAATCGGAAAGGGGAAAGAGGTTAGAGGTTGGAGGATGGAGGCGGAAGATGAAATGTCAAAGGAAAAAGCTAAAAGGCTAAGGTTGAGGTTGAGAGGATCGAGTAAGGAGTAGGTAGGAGGCTGCGATAATATGGTATACTGCGGTGCTGCAGTCAAAAGAAAAAAGGTCAAGGCTGGAGGCTTGAGGCAAAAAATGTCAAAGCTCAAAGTCCAAATGCCAAAAAATCAATGACGAGTCACGGAACACGAGCACGAAACTCATGGACACGGACACGAGAGTCAATCTCAAAGCTCAAAGTTGGGAATGCCTGGAAGGCCGGAAAAACGAGCTCTGAGCAGCGATGAGCAAACTTTTCAGAGATCTCAGGCCGGGTGTTTCAGTTCTATTGATTTGGGGGATAAAAAATGCTATTAACTGCGTTAAGGCTGACAAAGATTTTACATGACGGGCATCATCCTAGCAGGCGGAAAAAGCAGGAGAATGGGGGCAGATAAAGCCTTCATCGACGCAGGTGGAGTCCCCCTCTTCGAGAGGGTCTATCGCATCTTCAGGGAGATCTTTCCGGAGATCATCATCGTGACCAATGATGATAACCTTTTTAAGAGATATGAAGCCCGTCTGCAAAAGGACATCCTTTTGAACAAGGGTCCCCTCGGAGGCCTCTACACAGGGCTCTTCTACTCGCCGAGCTATCATGCCTTTTGTACCGCATGCGATATGCCCCTTTTGAATTCACGACTGATCAACTACATGGTGGAAGAGAGGGACGAGTATGACGTCATCGTCCCAAAAACCCGCGATGGGCTTCATCCTTTACACGCCATTTACTCCAAGAAATGCTTGTCTCCGATGAGGCAATTGCTTGACCGTGATGACCTGAGAATTGTCAATATCTTTCACCGTATCAGGGTGAGATATATCGACGAAACGGAGATAAGGAAGGTCGACCCCCATATGAGGTCGCTCATCAACATCAATACCGAAGAAGAAATGGAGGCGGTGCGGGAAATCCTGGTAGAGACTGAACAGTAGAATTCATGGCATCGAGAACACTTTTAATCGTAATCCTCCTTGTGTGTCTTTACCCTCCCATTGAGTGGAGCGTTGTCTTCGCGTCACCTACATCCCGAGAGAAGCTTCTAACCATTGCCATCGGCGCCTTCAACGACAAACTGTACAGCTTTGCGGAGGATCGATTCGAGCAGTATATCGCATTCTATCCCCATAGTCCCGATACCGACCGGGTTTACTACCTCCTGGGAAGGGCCTGTTATCTCCAGGGAAAGCTCCTCAAGGCTAAGGAGGTTTTCCACAAAATCGTCCATGAGTCTCCCTCCTTTAGTGAGATGGGTAACGCCCTCTTTTGGCTCGGAAGGACGTGGCTCGAATTGGGAAACCAAGATGAGGCGATTAGATACTACCGGAGATTTGTCTTCCGCCACCACGAAAACGAACATTTGTCCGATGCATGTTTTGACCTGGGTCATCTCTACATGGAACGCAAACGCTTCGTAGAGGCGGAATACTACCTGCAGGAGTTAATATCCCGGCCCATTGCCGGTGATACCTTAATCCAAGCACAATACTGGCTCGGCCTCATTTGCTTCAATCAGGGGCGATACGGTGAGGCGGAAGGCCACCTAAGTAAGCTGGTGGGCACCCCCGCTTCATATCGGAAACCCTTTTTTAAACAGGCGCTCTTTATGCTCGCGGAAAGCCGGTTAACGCTCACTCACTACGAAAAGGCAAGACAAGCATATCTCAAATTTAGCCGCTTATTTTCCAATGACACCTTATTGCCGAGCGTGCTCTATGGGCTCGGGTGGTCCCAGTATCAAAGGGGTGATGCACAAGGGGCTCTCCAGACTTACCAGCAGTTCAAGAAGAGATTTCCCGATTCAAAGCTCCTTCCCGAGGTTCGATTCCGCTTGGGTGAGATCTACCTCCAGCAGGAGGACTATGCTAAGGCCCTCACGGAGTTCAAAGGAGTGGTCGAGAATTTTCCCAAAGATCCCGT
>CAYFXP010000421.1:0-3550 GCA_964346935.1 uncultured Syntrophobacterales bacterium | reverse complement strand
GGCTTTCCCGTAGGCAGGATGCTCATAGCTCCCGGTATACCTTTCGATGGAATATAGCGTTTTCTCAGATTTGGCTTGTTGTTCTTCAGTGGATTTTTCCGAAGATTTTTTATATATCGGTTTTGACCGATCTATTATTTCATCCCATGAGAACACGGTGAGAGCTAACAACCGATCATAAATATAATAGCTCAGGTACTTCGTTAAATCATAGGCCGATCGATTATTCGCGAGGATGACAGTGCCGATTTTCTCAGACGGCATGAAACTGACATATCCACTGAATCCGTCGATGACTCCTCCCTTGGTCAGCACTTGACGGCCTGAATACAGATGGAAATCCCAGCCCATGGCCGCACACATCTGAGGCGGCCAATCTTTGTCATCCGCATAATACGTAAAAACATAGGGACTTCTGATGTAACTTAAGGAAGCCGCTGAAATGATTTGTTGATTATCAAATTGTCCTTCGTTGAGATGCAATTTCAGCCAATTGACCATCTCGCTCGTGCTCGAATTTATGCCTCCGGATGGATCACCAGCCGGCCGATCCCGAAAAGGAACTTTCACATACTGGCCGTTTTCATATTTATAGGGGTAAGAGAAATCATCGGCGTCCTTGATCTGCAGCGAAAAATTACTATGATCCATTCCGAGAGGCTTGAAAATTCTTTTTTCGACAAAGTCTTCCCAAGTGCCTCCCGAAATCTTGCCGACGATGTATCCAGCCGTGACGAACGAGACGTTGGAATATTGATACCTTTGCCGAAAGCTCAGACTCGGCTTGAGATACCTTAGGCGCTTGTAGATCTCATCGCGTTCGTGCGACCAAACATAAACCATCAAATCGCTATAAGGAGACAGGCCGGTACGGTGCGAAAGAAGATCCCGCACGGTCGCATGATAGGTTGCATACTCGTCGTACAATCGAAAATCGGGAACATGTTCAGCGATGCGGGTATTCCATCCCAGCTTTCCTTCGTCGCAAAGAATGCCCACCGTGGCTGCTGTAAATGTTTTGGTAATTGAAGCGATTCCAAAAAGAGTTTGTGGGGTAACAGGAAGTTTCCTAGAAATATCCCTGAAACCGAAACCTTTTAAAAAGAGAACGGAATCATTTTGTATTACACCAATTGCTATACCAGGGACTTTCCACTCCTCCATTCTCTTTTCAACATATTGTGAGAGACCTCTAAGATGACCAGCTTCATTCAATTCTTGGCAAAATATGTAGCTGTCAGATAGCAGAAAAAAACTTGCAGTTAAATAAGCAGTGACAATAAGCAGATATTTCAGATATTTCATTATTTCCTCCTTTTTATTTGAATATCACCATCCTGCGTTCTTATGGTAACATGGCTTCCACCGCCATCGATGGACAAGTTGGTTCAGGGTACCCTACCCCGAACCATAACAGTTGTGGGGTGGGGGCAACCCGCAACAACAGCAAGATGTTTCCAATCGCGTGTTTCATGATTTCCTCCTTTGATATTTCCGATTCGTAGCCGATCCATTTGCCCGACGCAACGACACCGAACCATAAAATGCGACCGTCCCTGTTTGCACCGGGGGTATCTTGTCCATAGCGCTCAAAGCGTGGCTTAGAGAACGGTATAAGACTGAATCACGGCCAGCGCTAGGGCACTTGAGTACATTCATACAAACGAAATCAGATATGGAAAGGTTACGTTCTTCTGTAGCTGTCAAGGCTCCTGACCCGAGAGGAAACGGGGAGTCACACCCGAGATCGGGCGACCTGGCGGGCACGAAACATCGGTCCCTGTTCCTACGGATCTTCGATGTCCCCCCTATCAGGGGGACTTGAAGAGCAGCGCAAAAGATGATATGCTCTTCCATAAATAGCGGAGCTAACTTTTACACCAAGAGAGCTAAGGTGTATTTGCTCCTTGTGGAGAGAGAGAATACAGGTTAGGCATTAGAAGAACGTGGGAAGAGGGGAGGCGCTCACCCACTGCGAGCGCTGGGGCACTCCGCAACCATGTTCCGCCAAGGGCTGAAATTTAGTGGGACGCTCTAAAGGAAGATTTCAGAGTTTTGCCTTCGCCCCGTTCACTATCTTTATAGAGACAGTCTTAAAAGAACCACCACAAATCCTAAGACAAGAACGGAAATCCCTGCGAATACCAGTCTTTTTCTTTTCTTTTTCTCGTCTTCTGTAAGTGGTCTGATCTTCCCTTCTTTTTTATGCTTGGATTCAATTGATTGACCTATTGATAATCCGAAGGCCACCCCTAATGCTGGTCCTATTCCCATCAATCCTGGTATTTTCAGGGCAATACTGAGTGGAACTCCGATCCCCGAAAAGAGGGCAATGCCTATTCCCATCCACATTCCAACAAAATGACCTTCAGGATATTTCTCGTCGTCTTTTTCCATATATGGTATCTCCTAAACTCAGTTGAATTCTGCGTTCTTCTTTTATGAGAGCAAGACAGAATCCAATCTGAATCTTATCCAAATTCGTTCATCCTATCATGCCGTACCAGGTTGTCGAGGATAATGGCCTTTAGCCTTTCTATACACATAACACCGCTCATATGGCTCTGAGTGCCACACAAGACGACTGCTGTCAATACAGGGCAAACGGCGAGATATCCGTGCACATTTAAAGAAACGGAATGACACTGAGAAAGGTTGCGTTCTTCAGTGCCTCTCAGGTCGGCAGACGTGGCCGACACAAATCTGAGCCCAATGCGAGCGATGTAGAACCGGAGCCTGCTCAGGAAGCCTGACCTCTCCATCACTCCATACTACAGCATAGCTTTGTGCCACCAGGTTGGGGGAAGACGAGCCTGGTTTGAGCTTATTAGAGGACTTTCTTGTCCTATTTGGTAGATAGGGGTGGTTCATTCATTTGCGGTTCTGTCCCGTATTTGGGAGGATATTTCGCCCATAGTCCTCTATTGTACTCAGCAGGTTTCAGCCAATTCGCTTTCCAAATGTAAATCGTTAGAGCCAAGAGTACGATTCCCTGGACAATCTCACTGAGGGTATCCGGTCCACCAATAAAACCGGACTCCCATGGTTTATAGCTGAACAAACTCCTTCTCAGGAATTTGCTGTCGCTTACTCCCATTCCAAAAATCGGTGCCATGGTCCAGTTCCACATGAAATGTACTCCGATACACATCCATAAGGCCCTCGTTTTAAAATAGATAACTCCGAGAAAGACCCCGGCAATGACGGTGAATGCTATGGTAAAAACCGTCACCCTCGCATTTCCGATATGCCCTGCTCCGAACAATAATGAGAACACTACCAGAGTGATCCAGAAATTGCTTCCCTCGATCAAGGATTGGAAAATGTAACCGCGGAATAGAATCTCTTCATAAGACGCCGATACAACGAGCACAGCAAGACAACCCAATAGGTATAGAAGCATATCTATTGAGAATCCGTTGAATGTGAAAGATGCCCACCCCGTTAACCTCAATATCAAGACACCAACAGTTCCGGCAATCAATCCCATTAACATACCTATGGAAAGCTCCCTCAAAGAGCCTTTATAGCGTCCGGTTCCTAAAAGAGT
>CAYFXP010000420.1:0-1753 GCA_964346935.1 uncultured Syntrophobacterales bacterium | reverse complement strand
GGGCTGGATTTCTCCCTTTTGATTTACGGAACCCGTCACGGCGATATCCTGCCTCAGGGGAATGCCAGAGAGGCTCGACAGAAGGGAGTAAACCTCGGTAGAGGAGGCGCTGTCCCCGTCTACACCGCCGTAGGATTGCTCGAAGCATATGCTGGCGCTCATCGCCAGGGGCTTGTCCTGGGCATATTTTCCCCTCAGGTACCCGCTGAGGATGAAGACCCCCTTATTGTGCGTGGGCCCGCTGAGTTCGGCCTCTCTCTCGATATTGATAATGCCCGCCTTTCCCATGGCAACCTTGGCGGTAATTCGGGAGGGCTTTCCGAAGGCGTAATCCCCCAAATTATACACGGAAAGCCCGTTTACCTGACCAACCACCGTCCCATCGGAGTCGATCATGACCATCCCATCCTCGATCATCTCCTGAATCTTATCCTCCACCAGGTTGACTCGGCGGTTCCTCTTTTCGATGGCCCTCTCCACATGGGGCTCACAGACGTGTTGGCTTCCCTCCTTCGTCGCCCAGTAACTAGCTTCCCTCAACACATCCGCCAGCAGGTGAAAACGCGTGGTCAATTTCTTTTGCCGCCCCGCGAGCCTCACCCCGTACTCCACCACGGCCGCCACACCGGATCGATCAAAGGGCTTCAGACTCTCCTCGGTGCAAATCTTATGGATCAGGGAGGCATATTGGTTTATGGCCTCCTCATTCTTATCCATAACCGTATCGAAATCGGCTTTAATCTTAAAGATCTTCTTGAAGTCCTCATCGTAGTTGTACAGGAGGTGATACATCATTGCATCCCCGACCATGATTACCTTTACGTCGACCTGGATGGGCTCGGGCTTCAAAGCAGAAGTAGCAAAGAGGTAGAAGGGATCGTAGGTCTGCATCTCCACCACCCCATTCTTCAGGGTCCTCTTCAAGGTTTGCCAGACACCTGGTTCGATCAACGCGTCCAAGGCGTCGATGATGAGATAGCCCCCATTAGCCCTGAGGAACGAGCCCGCCTTTATACGGCTGAAGTCCGTCCTCCAAATCCCCGATCGATCCACGATCCTCTCCATGGTTCCGAAGAGATTTCGGTAATTAGGGGTTGTCTCCACAATGATGGGCGCGCCTTTGGTATCCGAGTTGTCCACCAATACGTTAACCCCATACTCGGTGAATTGATCAGGTGGTTTCGGGATATTCAATCCGGGTATTACCTGCGGCTGTTCTTCCTTCTCCGTAAACCTCGTCAGGTTCTCCATAATGCTCTCCTGGACCTCGTCCAGGTAGCTGCTGATCTTTTCGTTATCGTACTTCTCCCGGATATCAGAAATGGAGTCGCTAACCACGGGTGATATGACCTCCCGGTCGAGATCTTGGAGGGATTGGCGAATCTCCTTCTCGGTCTTTCGGGTCTCCTTGAAGATGTCCTCCAGCTCAGAAGCCAATTCCTTCTGCTTATCCCTTAACCTCTCCACCTCTTCCGCCGAGAGTTTTCCCTCCTGAACGAGACCCTCCAGTTGATCAAAGCTCATGGGGTTTCCATCAATCACCGGAAAGATACCCGGTCGGGAGTATGGACCCATCTGCACCTGAACCAGGGAAAACTTCTCCTGGGTAACCTTTTTCTCGAATTCCTTGAAATAGTCTGCTTGCTGATCCCGAAATTTCTCCAGGACCTCCTTCCTTTTATTGAGGTATCTCTCATCCTCGAATATCAGGGGAATCTTCTTCTTCAGCGTCTCGATGAGGTTGTCCATATCC
>CAYFXP010000419.1:0-2519 GCA_964346935.1 uncultured Syntrophobacterales bacterium | reverse complement strand
GTTTTTTTATCGAAGGGGACGGGCCATGTCGAACTTGAAGAATTCCGTGGAGCTCGAGGGCTTCTCCTCGGTAGAGCGAGTGGGGGCGGTTCCCTCCTTAAAACATTCGAAAAAGGCCTTCTGGGAAGAAGAGGAGGCCAGCAGCCCTGTGTCGGCGTCAATTTTGGCGAAAATAATTCCCGGCGGAACCGCAAAGTGCTTGACGGGTTTTCCCTCCAAGACGGTTTTCATGTAACCTAGCCAGATGGGGCATGCAGCCCTTGAGCCTGTTTCGTCTTTCCCCAAGGGCTCTTCCTGGTCAAATCCCACCCAGACGCCCGTGATGAGGTCTGGGGTATATCCCATGAACCAAGCATCGGAGTAATCGTCCGTCGTCCCCGTTTTTCCCGCACAGGGCCTCCCGAGGGCCTTCGCCCTCCATCCCGTTCCGTTGCGTATGACCCCTTCCAAGAGGTTCGTGATGATGTATGCCGTCTCCGGGCTGATGACCTGCTCAGCTGAGCCATCGGTTTCTTCGGCCACAAGGTCTTCCCCCTGCTGGAGGGAAGTCCCTTGGGTAGGGGGTAGGTTTTCCTCCAAGGTGTTCCCATCCTTGTCGGCGATCTTCTTGATAAATATCGGCTCAACCCTGCGTCCTTGATTTGCAAAGATCGCATAGGCCTTGGTTAGTTCCAGAAGGGAGACTGAGGAGGACCCCAAGGCCATGGAGAGGTCCTCGTTAAGGGGCGATTCGATGCCCAGCTGTTGGGCATATTGGGTGACATAGGGAATCCCTATGTCCTGTACGATCTTTACCGTGATCACGTTCCTCGATTTGGCGAGCGCCTTGCGAAGGGTGGTCGGCCCGTAGAATTTCTCCTCGTAGTTCCTGGGTTTCCACGACTGGTAGTCTTGGGTGCCATCGTAGATGATGGGGGAATCGACGATCACCGTTGCTGGGGTATACCCTCCGTCGATGGCCGAGGCGTAGATGATGGGTTTAAAGGCGGAGCCAGCCTGTCGTCTCGCCTGAACGGCCCTGTTGAATTGGCTCTCCTGGAAGCCCTTTCCCCCCACCATTGCCTTCACGTATCCCGTCTTTAGATCAATGCTCAGCAAAGCCGCGTGGACCAAGGGATCCTGTTCTAGGGAGAGCGCCAGCGTCTTGCCCGAGGAGTCCTTGACCTTCACCTTGATGACATCCCCCACCTGGAGGACATCCCTCGGGTTATTCACCCTCGCCTGGTAATAGGGAACCTCCGGGTCGGGTTTTCGGGCCCACCTCATATCCTTCATTTCAATTCTGCCCATCCGTTCGCCCACCTTGACGAGGACGGCTTTCTCCCTGTCGCTGATCTCCGCGACGACACCCACGACTTCCTCGCCCTCGGCCAGGGGGGATTGGTCCAGGGTTTTTTGAACCTCCTTGCAAAAGGATTCGACCTCTTGCGGTTCGAGATGTTTGAGCGGCCCTCGATATCCCTGGCGTTTGTCCAGTTCCTTGAGTCCCATGTGCACCGCCTTCTGCGCGGCCTTTTGCATGCCCACATCAAGGGTCGTGAAGATCTGAAGGCCTCCCTTGTAAAGCATATCCCTTCCGTACGTTTCCTCGACGTAGCGGCGAACATGCTCGGTGAAGTAGGGTGCTACTTCAAGGAACTTACTTCTTCTCGGGTGAATTTCCAATATGGTTTCCAAAGCCTCCTCGGCCTCCTGGCGGGTAATATAGTCATTTTCGGCCATCTGGTCCAAGACGTAGGCCTGACGCAGCTTAGCCATGCGGGGATGATTATAGGGTGAGTTCCTACTGGGTGCTTGCGGGAGGCCGGCAAGCATAGCGGCTTCCGCCAGATTTATATCCTGGACGTGTTTTCCGAAGTAGTTCTGCGAGGCCGCCTCGACCCCATATGCCCCGTGCCCCAGATAGATCTGGTTGAGATAAAGGTAGAGGATTTCCTCCTTGGGTAGGGACTTCTCCATTCGGTTGGCCAAAATGGCCTCTCGAATCTTTCTCGACCACTTTCTCGCGGAGGAGAGCAGCAGCGATCTTGCCACCTGCTGGGTGATGGTGCTCCCCCCCTGGACGATTTCCCCGGCCTGGATGTTCTTCAAAAACGCCCTGAAGATGGCGGGATAATCGAGGCCCTCGTGCTGAAAAAAACGGGCATCCTCCGCGGAAACAAAGGCCTGGAGCACGAAACGGGGGATCTCCTCAATGGGAACGACGATGCGTTTCTCCGTAAAGAATTCCCCAATGGGCTCCCCCGCATCGGAATAGGCGGTGCTGATTATGGGAGGGTTGTAATGCTTGAGCGAGTCCACCCGGGGGAGATCATGGGTGAAATAGAGATAAACCCCCCAGGTCCCAAGGCCCAGGATGACGAAGGAGACCACCAGTATAGTAGCAACGGCCTTGATACGCCGGATCCTCCGCCGCTTTCTCTGGTACAAACGCATATATATAATTTAAGGGAAAAAGGGCCTCCCGTCAATAGAAAACAACCAAGCAGGTAAAGGTTAAGGTTGAGGCTAAGGCTGAG
>CAYFXP010000418.1:0-4075 GCA_964346935.1 uncultured Syntrophobacterales bacterium | reverse complement strand
GGACCGATCGAGTGAGGGCATGCTCGACCGCCAGACCGGTAAAGATATCCCCGTAGTGAGGTCCCAGCGGGTTACGCGCACGGGTTGGCTTGAAACCGAAGACGCCGCAACAGGATGCTGGTATGCGAATGGAGCCCCCAGCATCGTTCCCGTGAGCCATGGGGACCATACCAGCGGCCACAGCGGCACCAGAACCTCCGCTGGAGCCGCCCGGCGTTCGGTCCGTATCCCAGGGGTTGTGGCTCGGTCCGAAGAGGCGGGGTTCGGTTGTTATGCCGATCGCGAGTTCAGGGGTGTTGGTCTTTCCCACGATGATCAAACCGGCTCTCTTGTAGCGCTTAACAAGTTCGCTGTTTTGATCGGGTACGTAGTCGCGCAGAAAAGCGGTCCCCTCCGTGAAGCGGACTCCAGCGCATTCTGCCAGGAAATCCTTGAGCAGAAATGGAACTCCTGCAAAGGGCCCCTCCGGCATTGGATCCGATGCCTGTTTGCGGGCGTAATCGTACATAGGTGTGACAACCGCGTTGAGAATTGGGTTTACACGCTCGATGCGCTCGATGGCTGCCTCCACAACTTCGATTGGCTTGATCTCTTTTTTACGAACTAATTCGGCCAGTGCAGTAGCATCCGGAGACTCAAGGTCGTCAGATTTCCCCATGGTCCAACGTCCTCCTAATGGAATTCATTCCGGCGGTATTTTGATGATACATGCCGTATACTGAAATCGGAACAAATTTCAGTATACATATGGTCGTGGAAACTTCAATATTGGTTGAACCTGTCCGCCAAAATAAAGACCTCCATAGAAGCCTTATATGACCGGATCCCGATTATTACAGCTACATAGGAGATGAGTCAGCTAATTCGGACTCAGTGCCGATCATCATAGATTTCTATCCCCTATACGTACCAGGATCTGTTATGTATACAATTTACAATGGGTTTTGGGAACAAGCCCTTAAGTTGCGACACGTGGTTACCTAACGCCGCACCAATCCGCGATAAATGCAGCTAAGACCTTGATGGTCTTAATGACCGAATCCATATCCACGTATTCGTTGGAACTGTGAAGTAACCCTGCGGTCGGCCCAAAAACGAAGGACGGGACTTGAAAGAACGGCCCGAAACGCGTATCAAGGCCTGCCGTGCTTGCGGCGATCTCCGGAGATGATGAAAGAACAGCGGAGGCGGTTTGGCGAAATTGTTGAATAAGCGGGATCTTGTGGTCCTGCACCCACGGCTGCGCTCGCCACCCAAGCCACTCGACCTGTGGCGGATTTTCTCGCAACCATTTATCCTTGGCAGCTATCCCTTCCACTACCTGTTTGATCTCCTCTGTGATGCCTTCTTCCGTTTCTCCTGGCAGATAGGAGATGCGGGCTTCGAGTTCGGCCCATCCGGCAACGGTTGAAGGCCAGTCGCCCGCCCTGAATGTTCCGATATTGAGGTTGCAGGAACGACCCGTTATTTTTTCGAAGAAGTCATCGCGATTTCTCTGAGCCCGTTCCCGATCCAACGCAACTAGACGTTCATAGATCTTCGCAAGCTTTCCGATGGCATTGACACCTTCATGGGACTGAGCCGCGTGAGCTGTCTTGCCGTATGCTTTAACTCGAAAGTAGTGGATCCCTGGATGGGCCGTGATGATTTGAAGGCCCAATGGTTCCGGTATGATCATGGCATCGGCCGTATATCCGGCCATCAATGTCGCCAGAGTTCCTCCCGAACCCCCTGCCTCTTCCTCGATAACGCTTTCGAGGGTTACATTTCCTCGAGGTTCTTGCCCCAGATCGAGAACTGTCTTCAGGGCAAAATAGTTTCCCATAAGACCACTTTTCATATCTGCCGCGCCACGGCCGTACAAACGATTTCCTTCGATGGTTCCACTCCAGGGGCCACCCCGTTCCCAGATTTCGATGGGTTCCGGGGACACGACATCCACATGGCCATTGAGGATGAGGGACTTTCCCCCGTCTTCGGCAGGAAAAATACCGATGATATTGGGTCGGGATTCATCGTAGGGGAGTCCCGTTTCTATATAAGCGGGATGTTTGATCAAGTCTTCCTTTCGGGGGACCATCCTGATCACATCAAGCCCGAGGGATTCATAGAGTTGGGCCATCAATTCCTGAGCCTCTCCCTCGTGGCCCACCGTGCTGGGAATCCTAACCAGTTGTTGGATCGTTTGAAAAATTTCATCGGCCATACTGTCAACTTTCTGGCTGATCCCCTTTATTACCTTAGCCTTCTGGCCGTTCATTATTTTTGCCTCCCCGCTTTACAGCGGACGAAAAGTGGTCTTCGGGAACAGAATTACTTCCGTTACCCCATCCCTATCCCTTTAGGCGGGAACTATTGAGGGGAATAATGCATTAGAGTGGAAAGCAGGTTGGATTTATCCCGAATATATGCAAACTCCTCAATAGGCCAAATATGCCCTCTTCACGTCTTCGTGAAATCGCTATAAAGGGAGTCATTCCCCTCTTATACCACAACGCCCAGTGAAGTCAAATCCTCTTTGAATCGGACTCAGAGATCTCAGGATTTCCCGCTGTTCTTAATCAACAATAACAAAGTCACATCCTTAGGAACCCCTCCCTTCCGTTGAAGTATCCTTATTGTTATGTTAGTTTCCCATAGGGGAGGGAATTGCATGGCCAAAATCGCCGGGGGTTGTTTGGAAGATTTTAAGAGATGCGCTAGCTTTCACGGACATATCTGTCCGGGGCTGGCTATTGGTTTTCAGGCGGGTCGAGTTCTTATGCAACGGCTGGCCGTTCAGAGGGCCGAGGATGAGGAGTTAGTGGCCTTAGTGGAAAACGATGCCTGTGGCGCCGATGCGATTCAGGTGATGACGGGATGCACCTTTGGCAAGGGAAATTTCATCTTCAAGAATTACGGGAAACACGCCTTTGCCCTCGTAAGCAGAAAGCGGGGCAAAGCGGTTCGCGCATGCCTCCGGCCCGATGCGCTTGAACCTGACCCGGAGCACCCTTCCCTCATGAAAAAGGTGCAGAACGAAGAAGCATCTCCAGAAGAAGTGGCACGGTTCAGAGAACTTCATAGAGAGCGGACCCACAAGGTGCTCGAGGCCGATGCCGAGTCTCTCTTCAAAATTGAAGAGATCTCGCCCGATATCCCTCCCAAGGCTAGGGTTACCGAATCTGGAATCTGTGATCTCTGTGGAGAGCCGACGAAGATAGATCTCCTCCGCGAGATTAATGGCAGGAAGTTTTGCATCCCCTGTGCGCTCGAACCGAGTTCTTAGTAGTACAAGCGACGGCCCAAGAGCAAGTCAGGGGACAGGGCATGGGAAGCCGGTATTATCTAAAGGTTGCCGGTGAACTTCAGCTGTCGGCTTCATTTCGATGGGTATATGAGGCAGGGAGGTGGTTGGTATGGGAAGGATGTTCTCCGATGTTACGAAGACAGTCGGGAAAACCCCCCTCGTTAGACTCAACAGGGTTACGAAGGGGATAGATGCGACGGTTTTGGGCAAACTCGAGTTTTTCAACCCCCTGTCCAGCGTCAAGGATCGGATCGGGGTGAGCATGATTGAGGCAGCCGAAAGAAAAGGGATGATCGGAGAAGGGACGGTGATTATTGAGCCAACGAGCGGCAATACCGGCATCGCTTTGGCCTTCGTGTGCGCCGCGAAGGGATATCGGTGTATCTTGACTATGCCAGAGACCATGAGCATTGAGAGGCGGAAACTGCTCAGATTGCTGGGAGCGGAGCTTGTCTTGACCTCTGGATCTGAGGGTATGCCGGGGGCGATCAAAAAGGCCGAAGAGCTCGTGGGTCAAGTTCCGAAGGCCTTCATGCCGCAACAATTCAAGAATCCTGCGAATCCCCAAGTCCACCGGGAAACGACCGCCTTGGAAATATGGGAAGATACCGAGGGCAGGGTCGATGTGTTGGTGGCAGGCGTGGGCACGGGGGGAACCATAACGGGGGTGGCCGAGGTAATTAAGGGGAAGAAATCCGCCTTTATGGCTGTTGCCGTCGAGCCGGCCGACTCTCCGGTCCTATCGGGGGGGAAAGCGGGGCCTCACAAAATTCAAGGTATCGGCGC
>CAYFXP010000417.1:0-3644 GCA_964346935.1 uncultured Syntrophobacterales bacterium | reverse complement strand
AGAAACCACTGAAGCTAAGGGACAAGGGTTTTCTCGGACATGAAAAAATATTTCTGGGCGGCGAGGAGCGGGTTTTTCTGAGATTTCACTTCATGGGTATCCAAGTGCTCAAGGCCATTATTTTCGACTACAATGGGGTTCTCGTTGATGATCTCAAATTTCACGAGGAGGCCTATTGGCGGGCTGGAAGGGAGTTGGGCATCCCCGTGGTAAGGGAAACCGTAAGGCAATACCTCTCCCATTCCCCCGAACAGAAGAGAAAGCTCCTCTACGGAGACATCTCCGACGAGACCTGGGAAGAGATATCCAGGCTCAGGGCAGGGTTCTATTTCGAACTGGCCCAAAAGGAAAATGTCGTCTTTCCCGACGTACGACCGGTATTGACGTCCCTTGCCAACAGATACATCCTCGGCCTCATCTCCAATACGCGCAGGGATTACTTTGAGAGAATATTCCCTCAGAAGCTGGCAAATTTGTTCAGGGAGACGATGTTCTTGGACGAAATTGGCAAGCCCAAGCCCTCTCCCGATCCACTTTTGGTGGTGATGGAACGACTGGGAATCGGCGAAAATGAGTGTTGCTATGTGGGGGATTCGGTTTTAGATGTCCAGATGGCAAAGGGGGCTGGTATCAAGGTCTTTTCGGTGGCGACGGGGGATAATTCATATGCGGAGCTGCGGGCAGTAGGACCGGACTGGATCGTGGACAATCTGTCGGAGTTGAAACAAAGGCTGGAGGCCGTGGAATGAAGACCGTCTTGCTACCCGAACCCATCCGTCCCGAGGGACGGCGGCTTCTTGAAGGCCGTGTCCAAATCGTGGAAGCGCCGGACCATACACCCGATACGCTGAAGAAATTCATCCGTGACGCTCACGGGGTTATTCTGCGGACCGGCGCTCGAATTACCGCGGAGATAATCGCGGAGGCCCCTCAGCTCCAGGTGATTGCGAGGACAGGAGCAGGGGTTGACAACGTGAACGTGAAGGCCGCCACGGAGCACAAGATCTTCGTGTGCAACGTGCCTGATGCCAACGTGGTTTCCGTTGCCGAGCATGTGATGAGCTTGCTCCTTGCCCTGAGCAAGCAGCTCAAGGTCCTGGATGAGGAAGTCCGCCGGGGCAATTTCGCCGTCCGCTACCGGTACCTATCGACGGAGCTCTGGGGGAAGACGCTGGGGGTTCTCGGCTTGGGGAAGATCGGTCGTGAGGTCGCCCAAAGGGCCCAGAGAGGATTCGGCATGAAGGTAACGACATTCGACCCCTACGTATCACCCGAAGAAGCAAGACATCTCGGCGCTGAGCCTTGCGATTCCCTCACGGAAATGCTGTCCAAATCCGATGCCGTCACCCTCCACGTTCCCCTCGCGGAGGAGACACGAAACCTGATGGGGCCGGGACAGTTCCATTCCATGAAGCCCTCTGCATGGTTCATCAACACCTCCCGGGGTGGGCTGGTTGACGAGTCCGCCCTGATAGAGGCGCTCGATTCCGGCGTTATTGCTGGAGCTGGCCTGGACGTCTTTGAGTCAGAACCCCTCGATCCAGATTCACCCTTAACCAAGTTCAGCAACGTTATTCTCACCCCCCACATAGCCGGCCTGACCAATGAGTCTTCCATCCGCATGGCTGTATGTGCGGCAGAAGCGGTCTTGGATGTTCTGGAGGGGCGGACGCCCGCTCACGTCTTTAATCAAAAAGAACTGATGAATCAGTGAAACCATATGGAGTATTAGCTAGCTCTCCGAAAAATGAAGCAAAAGGGTGAGGGATCCATGAGCGAGAATTTTTACGACCTAACGGGAAAAGTCGCCATCGTAACCGGGGCTAGTCGCGGACTCGGTCAGTATTTTGGCCGAGCCCTGGCACGGGCCGGGGCGGACCTGGTCATAACGAGCCGGAAGGCGGAATCG
The DNA here is from genome assembly GCA_964346935.1 of uncultured Syntrophobacterales bacterium. GTDB lineage: Bacteria > Desulfobacterota > BSN033 > WVXP01. The sequence continues at coordinate 1,735 of CAYFXP010000417.1, read as the reverse complement.
CTGGAACCGTTCAAGGCGGAGATAAAAGCCCTGGGTCGAAAGGCCCTCCCGGTTCAACTCGATGTATGTAATTACGAAAGCATCCGGGAAATGACCGAGAGTGCTTATGAGGAGTATGGCAAAATCGACATCCTCGTGAATAACGCGGGCTGCAACATTCGGAAGCGCGCCCTAGACATCACGTGGGACGATTGGAATTTCGTGCTGGACACCAACTTGAGAGGCACGTTTTTCGTAGCCCAGGCCGTGGCGGGGAAAATGATCCCCCGGAGGTATGGAAGGATAATCAATATCGGGTCGGTTACCTGCGTGTTCGGCTATTCCGGACTAGCCCCCTATTGCGCAAGTCGCGGAGGAGTAAAACAGCTTACCATGAGCCTCGCAGACGACTGGGGCATGTACGGGATAACCGTCAACTGCCTGGCCCCGGGTTGGTTCAAAACGGAGCAGACAGCGGTACTCTACGAGAACAAGGAGTGGGTGGATTACCTATGTGACCGCATTCCCCTCAAGCGCCCGGGACAGCCCAATGATCTCGACGGCGCCATTGTATTTCTCGCTTCGGATGCGAGCGAGTACATTACCGGCCAGACGCTCCTCATTGATGGAGGTATCTCCACCGGCGCCACACGGGCAACGGTTGAAAAGAACGGGGGATAAGAGATCATCGAGTCAAAAAGGCAGCAATGTTCCCTTGGAGGGTCCCCTCCTGTCAATTGAATGTTGATCTAGATGGAGACTCCTTATATAATACCGAAAACCGAACGCATATCGAGATCTTGGAAAAAAAGGAACCAACCAGGTAAAAGATTGGTAAATCCTTTCAACAGGGAGGCAAACTCATGGACCTCGATCCTAAGAAGATGATGGAGCTCTATCAGACGATGTTGCGGATTCGTCGATTTGAGGAAAAGGTCATGGACCTCTACGCCCGGCAGATAGTCCCCGGAATCGTGCATCTCTATATCGGTGAAGAAGCCGTGGCAGCAGGGGTTTGTGCGAACTTACGGGAAGACGATTACATCACCTCCACACATCGCGGCCACGGCCACTGCATCGCCAAAGGCGGTGAATTGCGCTACATGATGGGGGAACTCTACGGTAGATCAACGGGGTATTGCCGTGGAAAGGGCGGTTCCATGCACATTGCAAATATCGATTTGGGCATTCTGGGCGCCAATGGCATAGTACCTTCAGGCATGCCAATAGCTGGCGGAGCTGCCCTGTCGATTAAAATACGTGGCACGGATCAAGTCGCTGTCTCTTTCTTTGGCGATGGAGGGGCTAACAATGGGGCCTTCCACGAAAGCCTCAACCTGGCAGCAGCGTGGAAATTGCCCGTTGTGTTTGTCTGTGAGAACAATCGGTATGCGATTTCAGTGGCCGCTCAGCGCGTCGGTTCCGTCGAGGACTATTACCTTCGAAAGGCGGCTTATGGGATAGAAGGGTGTAAGGTTAACGGAAATGATGTGCTTGCCGTTTATGATGCCGCTCGAGAGGCTGTGGAGCGGGCCCGCAAGGGGGGCGGTCCCAGTTTAATCGAATGCAAGACATACCGCTGGCGAGGCCATTATGAAGGGGAGGCCGACCGCACATACCACTATCGAACGAAAAAGGAAATTGAATCATGGACGAAGAAATGCCCCATTGAACGCTTAAGAAAGGTTCTCCTGAAAAAAGGGATCAAGGAGTCGGAATTTGAGCGAGTGGATAAAGATATTCGAAGAGAGCTCGA
>CAYFXP010000416.1:0-6929 GCA_964346935.1 uncultured Syntrophobacterales bacterium | reverse complement strand
CGACTCCCGCCTTCGGCACCAAGAGAAGTGGGGAGGAAAGACCCTTTCCTCCCCTTTTCATTAATCAAGGAAGAACTCGCTCTTATTTGTACTCGCCCTGTAGGCTCAGAGCCTTTTTTGGCAGGCCTTCAGAAATCTCATTCAGTCGATTGGCTGAAGGGTTTTCGACATCTCCATGGCTTCCTGGCCCATGGGATAATAGCGTTCGACTAAGCCTCTCGGGATAAATCCATTCTTTGAGAAGAATCCGTGGGCCACTCTGTTCATCGTGGCGGTATGGATGACCATCTCTCCGATTCCGAGGTTTCGGGCCAAACCCTCCATATATCTAAGCAGCATCCCTCCGATTCCTCTCCGCCGGTATTCAGGGGCGACGGCAATGGCCATCAATTCCGCCTTGGGAAAACTCCGAGCCTCAAGCATCGGGTTGATCATTGCAAACCCCCTCGATAGGCTCTTTTCTTCGGCTACCACGGTTATAACATGGGGGAAGGAGGCCCAACGTGCGACGATCTCATCATATGGGCCGTAGCGGGAAAAGACCTGTTCCGATAGTTGAGTAATAAAGGGTAGGTCACGAGAGTCCGCCCTTCTAAAGGCCACCTTCAAAGCCTGGGCGAATCTCTTAGGAGTACGCCAGGGGGAGGGGTGGGCGGCCTTTGGATGGGGCTTCTTTTTGGCACCGCGAATGAAGCCAGCTTTCTTTGCTCTTCGCAATCGCTCAAACCTCTTGTGCTCTCCATATTTCCCGAAACGACCACCGCTGCCCACGATTTATCTCCTGTAATTTCAATACGGAACGTTGAAAAACCCATGGTAACTATAGTCCATTTTAACGATAACGAAAAGAGGAAATAAAAACGTGCAAAAAATCTTATTAAAAAACGGATAATTGAATAAACCAGCTTCACGTGGATTCTAAGGCTTAATCATTTTTCCCGCGCTGGAATTGCAACAAAATAAGGGCTCCTCAAAAAAAGATCTCAGTTTTGGGGACATTTTGGGATAAGGACTCAAAAGAGTATTTTTATCCGTATTCATTTATGATATTAAGAGAGTTAGCTAAGAGGAGAAGGGTCACCGGGGGAAATCAGGGTGAGGTGTAACAGCATGTAAAGGAGGGTAACACAATATGGGCAGGAGAGAGGGATGGATCATATTGATATTTGTGGTCTTAGCCTTTGTTCAACTAACGTACATAGCCTTAGCCTTGATGGAATTGCATTCCTCGAGGCCTGCATTTGCTCAGGATGACGAGATTAATCGTCAGACGCTCAATGGCCTCCGTGGAGTCCACGTAGTCATAGAGTGCCTAAAACCCGAAATTAGAGGGGAAGAGTTGGCGGAAGACTGGTTGCGGGCGGACACAGAGCTAAGGCTTCGGAGGGCGGGAATCAAGGTCCTGTCTGCAAGGGAAAATCAAATGACGCCCGGCAGGCCCTCGATGTACGTTAGCGTAAGTATTGTCAAATATCGATACCTGCCGGCGTACGTTTACACGTGCACCGTGGAGGTCCTGCAAGACGTTTATTTGGTTCGAGCCTTTAAGATCAGGACCGGGGCGGTTACCTGGTCAGTTAACACAACTGGGATCGCTCCAAAGCTGGAAGACATCAAAAACACCGCAGGGGAGTTGGTGGACTATTTTACTGAGGCTTACTCAATTGCCAATCGAAAACGCGAAGGACATGGTTAACCTGTCCCCCTTGCAGTGGGCAACCACTGAGAATACATTTCATGAGGATTAATTGCTTCGGAGGGAACCATGCCTATCTATGAATACCGATGTCTCGACTGTGGCAGGAAATTCGAGGTGCTATATTTGGGCGGCGGAGAGATCCCGCTTCCTGAATGCAAATATTGTCAGGGTAGCAACGTAAGAAAACTCATCTCGCGGGTTCGGACGGTGCGTTCGGAGGAGAGCAGGTTGGAGTCGTTGATGGACCCCTCGATGATGGGGGGATTAGATGAGAAGGACCCCAAGAGCTTGGCCAAGTGGATGAAACGCATGGGCAAGGAAATGGGGGAAGAGGTGAGCGACGAGGAGATCGAACAGGTAATCGAGGATGCAGCTGGTGGGACCGACGCCACGGAATCAAAGGAGTGAAATATCCGTCAAAAATCCTTCGGTCAAGGCTTCATGCCTGAAGCAATCCCTCGTACGCTCCCGGGAGGTCTTCACCTCGTGGAGTCCTCCGGTTGAGAGGCTTCGAATTGGCGCTCCAAATCATCGAGCCGCATTGCCGCCGATTCCCACTCCCGCGTAAGTTTGTCTATGTTTTCCCTCACCTCATGGCGAGATTTGTGGATGCCCCGTATTCGAGTTGGGTCGCGATAGGTCTCGGGGTTGGCCAATTCGTGGTTCAATTGCTCCATGAGGGCAGTGGATTCGTTGATCTCCTCCTCCAAATGGGCGAGCCGTTCCTTCAACGGGGACGATTTCCTGTGGAAACGGTTTCGCCATTCCGCCTCGGCCCGCCGTTGCTTTCGGGTTTTCCGCCGAACGATTTTCTCGCGAAGGGTCGCTCCCCTTCCGCCTTCCCTTGAGGATGAACTCACCTGATGACCCGCCCCGGTGTGCTGGTAATCATCGAAGTTTCCCGGATAGAGCTCCAGCCCGGTGTTTCGGATAACGAGAACCTTATTGGCAATGCCATTGATTAGATGGCGGTCATGGGTGATTAGGCATAGGGCGCCTCCATACTGCCGAAGGGCTTCCTCCAGGGCCTCGCTGGAGGGGATGTCCAAATGGGTGGTAGGTTCGTCCAATAGCAGGAGGTTTGCTCGCATCATAAGCATCTTACAGAGCAATAAACGGCTTTTCTCGCCACCGCTCAATAACGATATCCTTTTCGTGACATCTTCATTCCGAAAGAGGAAGGCCCCCAATACGGCCCGGAGCTTTCCGAGGGATTGATCACCGGCTACGGTCAGGAGCTCTTCAAGCACCGTATTCTGGGGCGAGAGTTGTTCCACCTGTCGCTGAGAAAAGGATGCGACACGAACGCTCGGGTTTGCCAGGCGTTGGCCCTCCTCGAAATCCAAATCCCCCGCCAGAATCCGCATGAGAGTTGTCTTTCCAATCCCATTAGGACCCAGAAAGGCGATCCGGTCCCCGCGCAAAATGGATAAATTAATATCGCGATACACTATGCGGGAATCATACGACTTGGAGACACCTCGAAGCTCAATCAGCGTTTTGCTCGGCCTCGGGGGAGGCGGAAAGTCGAAGCGGATCGTTTTAGATTGCCGGGGGGGATCTATACGATCCATCCGTTCCAACAGCTTGATGCGGCTTTGAACCTGTTTGGCCCTGTCCTTTCTAAAGCGGTTTCTCTCGATGAAGCGCTTTATTTGTGCGATCCTTTCCTGCTGTTTTCTGTAGACAGCCCACTGGACTTTCTCCTTCTTCGCCTTTTCGGCCCGGGAGAAGTCGTAGTTTCCAGTGTAGGAGATGATCTTGCAGCCCTCGATCTCAATGATCCGGTGCACCACGCGGTTCAAAAAAGCCCGGTCATGGGATATGATCAAGAGGGCAGAAGTAACACCGGTCAGATAATTCTCCAACCAGAGGAGGGATTCCAGGTCCAGGTGGTTTGTGGGCTCGTCCAACAGGATGAGATCGGGAAGCGAAAGGAGGATGCGGGCCAGAGAGGCCCTCATGGTCCATCCTCCGCTCAGGGATTCAATGGGAAGGTCGAAGTAATCTTCGGTGAAGCCCAGGCCGGAGAGGATTTTTTTCGCCCGGGATTCCAGGTGGTAGCCTCCCATATAGTCGAACTGCTCCAGGAGGTATCCCTGACGTTTCACCAGACCCAGCAATGCCTCCCCGTCTTCAGCCTTTTCGAGTTTCCCTGATATTTCCTTCATCTCGTTTTCAATCCTCTTGAGCTCTTGGGCAACATCCATAACGTGCTCTAAAACCGTGGTGCCGAATAGTTCCATGACCTCTTCGGGAAGGTATCCGATCCTTAAATCCTTGGGCTTTAGTATCTTACCGGAATTCGGGGCCTCGAGCCCCAACAGCATCCTGAGGAGGGTTGTTTTTCCGGATCCATTTTCACCCACGAGTCCAATCCGATCGGTGGAACCAATGAAAAGCTCGCAGTCGCAAAAGAGGTCTTTCTCCCCGAAATATTTCTCCAAATGTTGAATGCTGATCATCGAATTCGGGCCTCGGTTTTTTCGCGATACTTTCCAGCATGAATAGCCCCTCTTTGGGCCATTGTCAAATCGTTCCTTGGGAAGGCAAGAGGATGGCTAACGTTAAAAGGGGATTCTCCGTCGTGTCCGTCCCCGTTTTCCGTGTTCTCTGTCCGTGTCCGTTTTTCGTTTTCGTGCTCGTGGCCCGGACCCCGTCATCTGTCATTTGGATTTTGAACTTTGACATTTGTCATTTGAGCTTCCGTCCCTAGCCTCTTTCGCCTTTCCCTGACCACAACACTGCAGCACCGCAGCACTGAATAACGTTCGCTCCAGGGAACCCGGGCAATGACCTGTCCCAATGTAACACTTCTCCGCCAAATTTCGCCCAGGGACAACGGAATCCGCTCAAAACCTTCAAACTCCCGTCATCTCGCCCTTGACATAGGCGAATAAATTGAAGGAAAATAGTTGAGGTAAGGCCCCGATAGTCACACGATTGCCCGCAAAGGAGCAAATTCAGGGTTTTGTCGTCTCTCGATTTTTCTTCTCCACCCGATTATGAATTTACGGCCCCAATTCCTCGGGGAAAGAGGTTGTTTATGGCGAGGGCATATGTGAAGAGGAATAAGGGGTTTTCCATTTCTATGAAGGAGGGGATATGCCCGAAGCAGAACGTGCTCTCGCGGTGTTCATTGACTTTGAAAACCTCGCCCTAGGATTGAAGGGGAAGAGAAACAAGAAGTTCGATGCCCAAAAAATCCTGGAGCGCCTCGTCGAAAAGGGGAAGATCATTGTCAAGAAGGCGTATGCGGATTGGACCGGTTACGAGGATTACAAGAGAACGTTTCATGAAGCGGCCATTGAGCTCATTGAGATCCCAAAGAGGGGTATGGCCGGTAAAAATTCGGCGGATATCCGGCTGGCCGTGGATGCAATAGATCTTAGCTACTCCAAGGAGCATATCGACACCTTCGTCATCGTTTCGGGCGACAGCGATTTCTCCCCATTGGTCTCCAAGCTCAAGGAGAACGGGAAGCACGTCATTGGGCTGGGAATGAAGGATTCGAGCTCCCACCTACTCATCAACAACTGCGACGAATTCATCTACTACGAAGACCTTGAAAGGCCCGTCGGAATTCCCCCCAAGATCGGGAAAGATCTCCCCAAAAGGAAAAAGGACGCCTTCCAACTCCTGATCGATTCTGTAGTCGCCTTGGTCAGGGAGAACAAGGAGATCCTTTGGTCCTCCATGATCAAACAGACGATGAAAAGAAAGAAACCTTCTTTTAGCGAGCACTATCATGGCTACCGAGCCTTCAGGGATCTCCTCGAGGACGCCGAGAAGAGCGGCCTTGTGAGGCTCAAGACTGACCCCAAAAGTAACACCTATATCATAGTCGGTTTCGGCAAGGAATCCGATAATGGACCAAGATCATGATGGCTTGAGGGCTGAACCCGCAGGCATCTCTAATTGGAGCGAAAGATGAAGGGAAATTCGGTTGACGTTGGCGACCTGATAGACGATTACTGCCCCCGCTGTCGCCTTCTCCTCAGTCACGACGTCGCAGCTGTGGTCGAAGGCGAGGTGAAGAAGGTCCGATGCAGGACGTGCCTCAACGAACACCCCTATCGGCATGGGAAAGGAGGGCGTAAGGAAAAGGATGATATCAAATCCCTGTGGGACCAAGTCCTTTCCAAGATGCCCAAACCCCCTAAGAAGCAGTAGATACCTGGGTTCTTATAGGAGCAGATGTGGAGAGAGTCATTGACGGGATATCCTTTATTCCGGGTCGGGACGAGATGATACCCGATTCACACGTCTATATCCTGGGAGAGTCGCAATCGCACGATTTATCAATGGTGGATGTGGGCTTGATTGGCCGAGGTGAGGAAAAATTGGGGCAGATAGAACGGGCGGGAGTAGGGTTGAAGGATATTAAAAGGATCATCCTCACCCATACCCATTTCGATCACATTGGCTGCATCAAAGAGATCATAGCCGGACTTACCGATGTAGAGGTATGGGTTCACGGGATTGAGGCGGAATCTCTGGAAAGGGGTGATGAGAGGATCATCCATGGAAATGAGATGTTTGCAAGCTTCATTCGGTCTCAATATGGCGTCAAAGATGGCTTTTACCAGTTATCCGTCCACCGGAGGCTCAGTGAGGGGGATATCCTTGAGATAGGCGGGTTGAAGTGGGAGGTGCTCCACCTTCCCGGTCATTCCGCCGGAGGCATCGGTTTGTTCAGCGCTACCGAAAAGGTACTGATTCCGGGGGATACCGTATATGCGGATTACAATATCGGGAGGTTCGACTTATACAGTGCTGATGGGGGCCAATTGAGGCGCTCCTTGGAGAAGTTGGGTGAGCTCGAGGCTGAGGTACTCTTGCCGGGGCATAATCGAATTCTGAGGGAAGGAGCCAGGGAATCAATAAGGGGGACGCTTGCCCGGTGGACGCAATACCTCCAGTAAATACCTTTCAAGCCCTTCAATTCAGCTGATATCCCGTTGGTCTGATCATCATATCTAACTGTCATTCAATGGAAATTGTTCATGTGGCTGTCCCGGCTTTGCTGGGGAAAGGGGAGAAGGGAGATGAATAGCTCGAGAAACGTCGCTATCCTCATATTTGATGATGTGGAGGTCCTCGATTTCTGTGGTCCCTTTGAGGTCTTTTCGGTTGCGGGAAGAGAAGACAATTCTAATCCCTTTCACGTTTTTACCGTTGCGGAGACGTCGAAGCCGATAATGACCCGGAACGAACTCAGTGTGAACCC
>CAYFXP010000415.1:0-4270 GCA_964346935.1 uncultured Syntrophobacterales bacterium | reverse complement strand
GCGAAATGGAATTCCGACGGCAAGTGCACCGGATGCGCCCTGTGCGCGGAAATCTGTCCGGATATTGCCATCGCCGTGTGGAAATAGTCGTCGAGGGACCGCTGATGGAAAGGGAGCTGGTAAAGGGAAACGATGCCGTGGCCATGGCGGCCATTGACGCCGGATGTCTGCTCTATTTTGGATACCCCATTACCCCACAAAATGAGATTCCGGAGTACCTCTCCAAACACCTGCCGACATTGGGAGGAGAGTTCATCCAGGCTGAAAGTGAAGTTGCCTCCATTAATATGCTCCTGGGTGCATCGGCGGCGGGCGTCAGGGCTATGACCTCTTCCTCCAGCCCGGGTATCTCCTTGATGCAAGAAGGCATATCGTATATGGCCGGGAGTGAGCTGCCGGCGGTTATCGTAAACATGTCCAGGAGCGGTCCTGGATTAGGTGGAATAGCGCCGTCTCAAGGCGATTATTTCCAGGCCACAAGAGGCGGCGGCCATGGGGATTATCGGATGATCGTCCTTGCCCCATCCTCCGTTCAGGAGATCTATGACCTTACCCTGAAGGCATTCGACCTCGCCGATAGATATCGGAATCCCGTGTTGATCCTGGGAGACTCTCTCATCGGGCAAATGAAAGAACCCATGGCGAGAAGAAAACTCCAGAAACAAAAGGCCATTCCAAAGGGGTGGGCATTGACCGGTGCTGAGGGGAGAAAGCCGAACATATTGAAATCGCTCTACCTGAGCGATGGTGAACTGACGCAACACAATTGGAGATTGCACGAAAAGTATCAGAGGATGGCTAAAAAAGAGCTTCTCTTCGAAACCAGGAGCCTAGATGGGGGGCATTTGGTCGTCGTTGCCTTCGGTAGCGTCTCAAGGGTCGTTAAAACGGCCATGGATATGGCCGCGGATGTGGGCCTAGAGGTGGGGCTATTCAGACCCATTACCCTTTTCCCATTTCCTCAGAAGGCCCTCAGCTCCATCTCCCAATCCATCAAGACCTTTCTGACCGTGGAGCTCAATACTGGACAGATGGTTGAGGACGTGAGATTATCCGTGAAAGGCGATGCCCAGGTCCATTTCTATGGTCGGCCGCCTGGTTCTCTCTGCACCCCTGAAGAGATTCTGGAGGAGATCAAGAAGTACTACCCCGGCTAGAGGACGGTGCATTTCTTCGACACTGAAGGCTAGCGGCGTGAGCTATATCGAGACAGTTCTCAAATAGTATGGAGATTCTTCGAAGATAGGACAAGGACGAAGGAATTATGAATGCAGGAAGGAACCCGCCGGAAAGCTTGATCCTCGTGAGGCAGGCATTTAAGAGGCCGGAAAGCCTGAAGGATGTCCCCTTCCATTTCTGCCCGGGATGTCACCATGGGACCGCCCACCGCTTGGTTGCCGAGGCCATCGATTTCTTCGGGATCCAGGGTAAGACCGTTGGAGTGGCCTCCGTCGGTTGTTCCGTCTTCCTCTACGACTATTTCGATATCGATGTCGTGGAAGCACCTCACGGGAGGGCCTCTGCCGTTGCCACGGGGCTGAAAAGGGCGAGAAAAGACCGAATCGTATTTACCTACCAAGGCGATGGAGATCTTGCATCCATTGGCATTGCCGAGGTCGTTCATACGGCAAACCGGGGCGAAAACATCACCATAATCTTCGCCAATAACGGGGTCTACGGGATGACGGGAGGACAAATGGCTCCTACCACCCTTCTCGGCCAGAAAACAACTACCAGTCCCTATGGCCGTGACTTCGCCCAAGACGGTTATCCAATCCGTATGGCCGAAATGCTGGCAACCCTCGAAGGAAGCGCCTTCGTAGCCAGGGTAGCCGTCAATACCCCCGCCAATCTCATGAAGGCAAAGAAAGCCGTCCGCAAGGCATTCCAAATGCAAATAGAGGGAATTGGGTTTTCCTTTGTCGAGTTCGTTTTGGCCTGTCCCACCAATTGGGGGCTTTCGTCCCTGGAGGCAAATGAGAGAGTGAAGGATCAGATGATCCCGTACTTTCCCCTTGGGATCTTCAAAGAACGGACGATGGCGGATTACCTATAGAGTATTTAGTTAATCTGGTTTCTTTGGTTTATTTGGTTTATCTGGTCAACAAGATGAACGTAAAGAACCAAATAGACCAGACAAACCAGATAGACCAGTGAAATGGCCCATGTACTATGACGTCATTATTGCGGGATTCGGGGGGCAGGGTATCCTCTTGATTGGCAATATCCTGGCCTGTGCGGCTATGGAGGAAGGCAGGCAGGTTACTTATTTGCCAACTTATGGCGTCGAGATGAGGGGGGGGACGGCCAACTGCACTGTGGTAATCTCGACCAAAGAAATCGGTTCCCCCATTATCGGCAAGCCCCTTTCCGCCATTATCATGAACACACCTTCCCTGGTGAGGTTCGAAAATCACCTGAAACCAGGAGGATTCCTCCTCTTGAACTCATCCCTCGTAGATCCTAAAAAAGCCTCGAGGAAGGAAGTCGAACTGATCCCCATACCGCTCAATGAAATCGCTTCTCAATTGGGCAACACTAAATTGGCTAACATGGTTGCCCTTGGAGCATATGCCGAGAAGACTCGGGTAATCAGAGAGGCTTCGATACCAGATGCCCTCGTCAACGTCCTGGATGAACGCCATCACGGTATGATCCCCTCCAATTTGGAGGCCATAAAGAGAGGGAGGGATTTTATCCGGGATCTGAATTCGGCGCGGTAAACAACGGCGAAGCCGAAATGAACTAATGATTCCCACAACAGCCGTGAGGAGGATGCGCATGGGAGAGGAAAGAACCCCCGTGGAGATGAAGGTCGGCGAGAGAATAAGGGAACTCCGAGAAACAAAGAACCTATCCCTGAGGGAAATGGCCGATTTGACGGGTTTCTCAACGGCGCTTCTGTCCCAGATGGAGAACCACCTTATTTCCCCCTCCCTTGGAACGCTCATCAAGATATCAAGGGCCCTGGACGTCAGTCTGGGCTACTTCTTTGGGGAGGGACCCGGCGAGCCCTATACCATAGTGAGGAAGGATGAACGAAGAAAAGTATCCAGATTCGCCTCCAAGGACGGGGTGAAATACGGTTATTCCTACGAGTCGCTGGGGTCCGAAAAGAAGGACAGGCATATGGAACCCTTCCTCGTGACTCTGGAGCCAGCAACGGTCAAACCCACCAAGACGTCCACGCATGAAGGAGAGGAATTTATCTTCGTCTTGGAAGGCGAAATGGAAGTAACCCTCGGCGATCACACAGATGTCCTCTATCCGGGTGATTCCATCTACTACGATTCCACCATTCCCCATCGTGTCCAGTGCCATAAAGGCAAGGAAACCAAAATCGTGGCCGTCCTCTACACTTCCAAGACTTAACGCTTGGCAAATCCAATTATTCCTGCTCCCTATCTCCCCTCTAACTTCTTAATTGCAAGTGTTTCTCGCCATCCACCATATTACGGAAACTGGTGATTTTTTCCTTGACAAATACGGAGCAATCTGATAGTAAAACGACGCCTCAAATTATTGAGTTGCTGATCCATTCAAATCCGCAAGCGTCGATATAAATTCATAAGGATTACAACATTAGCGCAGCAGCCCCTTGCCGTCGTTATCACATTTCCATTGTAGGCGGATCAAAGTCGAGGCGTTGGTTATTACTAAAAAAATGAACAATATTCAAATAAATGGAATAGTTCGTGCCCAAAGAACAACGGGAGATGTACATGGGTCAAAATGATGTCCCATCTGGCGACACATTCCTTCTAAAGGTGGAGGATATCCATATGGCCTTTGGGGGGGTCGCCGCTCTCGCCGGCGTCAGCTTTGAGGTAAAACCAGGGGAGATCTTCTCCCTCATCGGCCCCAATGGTGCCGGAAAGACCGTTATGATGAACTGCATCAATGGCCTCTACCGCCCCCAGAAGGGGCACATTCACTTCGATGGGCAATTCATTTCCCGCCTGAGCCCCCACCAAAGGGCTGAAATGGGCATCTCCCGAACCTTCCAGAAGATAGAGCTCTTCAGCGGGATGACCGTTTTGGACAACATCCGGCTTGGTCGACACATTCATCTCAAGTCGGGTATCGCCAGTGGTTCCATTTACTTCGGAAAGACGGCCAGGGAGGAAATCGAAAGCCGGAAGTTTATCGAGGAGGAGATCATCGACCTCCTGGAGATCGAGCACATCAGAAACCACGTCACCGGAATGCTCCCCTACGGGATGCAGAAAAGGGTGGAATTGGCCAGGGCCTTGGCCCTTAAACCGAAGAT
>CAYFXP010000414.1:0-1820 GCA_964346935.1 uncultured Syntrophobacterales bacterium | reverse complement strand
CGCAGGACAGGGTTTCTTCTACCTGGATCCCTATGGGGCCGTTTACGGCTGCCACATGCTGCCTCATCGCCTGGGAAGCCTCCGGAAGCAGGATTGGGAGCCCCTGTGGTGGTCTCCAGAGGCACGAAGAGCACGCCGGAAAGCACAGGGATGCCAAGAATGCTGGATGGTGTGCACGGCTCGAACACAGATGAGCAGGAACCTGCTCCGCATAGGCCCGCAGATTTTGGGCGATAAGATAAAGGCTCATATACGGAGGCATAAGGTGAGGGAGGACAGTCCTGGCCGCCTTTCTAAAGAGTTCCCAAGATGAAGATCGCTTTTATCGGGCAGAAGGGTATCCCGGCCCACTTCGGTGGTATTGAATTCCACGTGGACGAGCTGTCCAGGCAACTGGCCAAACGAGGACATCATGTCTCTACCTATGTGCGTGCCTGGTACACACCTCGCCATCTTGCCACCTATGAAGGGGTACAATTGCTACACACTCCGACCATTCGGACGAAGTATCTCGACGCCGCCCTCCACAGTTTCACCTCCTCGCTTCACGCTCTGGCCCAGGATTATGATATCGTTCACTACCACGCCCTGGGACCTTCTTTTTTCGCCTGGCTCCCCAGGCTTCGCGGCCGGAGGGTGGTGGTTACCATCCATGCTCTGGATTGGCAAAGGCCCAAGTGGGGGAGGGTCGCTAAAGCTTTTCTCAAGATGACGGAACGTACCGCCATCTATCTGCCTCACCGCACCATCGTCGTTTCCCGGTCTCTAGAGAAGCATTTTGAGAACAAATATGGGCGACCAGTTCATTACATTCCCAACGGAGTCCATATCCCGCCGCTGTCACCCCCGCGCCTAATCGCCGAAAGCTATGGATTGAAGGGTCAGGACTACGTCCTCTTTTTGGGCCGACTGGTGCCTGAAAAACGTGTGGATTGGCTGATTCGAGCTTTTCGCAGAATCCCCAACGCATTGAAATTAGTCATCGCCGGTCACGACGACGATGCGAAGGGTCACGCTCGATACCTGCGCGAGCTGGCCGGCGAAGACCCTCGATTCCTTTTCACCGGCACAGTTGGCGGCCAGATGAAGGAAGAATTGCTGAGCAACGCGCTCTTTTACGTCACGCCTTCCAGGATGGAAGGACTGCCCATTGCCCTTCTGGAAGCCATGGCCCACGACCGATGTTGTCTGGCCAGTAACATCCCGTCCCATGAAGAGATCATAGAAACTGGTCGAGAGGGCTTGCTTTTTGAGTGGAACGATTTTGATCAATTTGTCAATATGTTGGAGGATCTCCTGGCTCGAAGTGACAGTTATAGGCAAGCCTTGGGGCAGGAGGCTAGACGCAAAGTGCGTGAGAAATATAGTTGGGAGAGCGCCACAGACGCCACGGAACGCCTCTATGATTCACTACTCGCTCATCTGTCACCTTCAGAGAAAACACCTTCTCCGAAACCTCCCCGCATACGATGAAAGGGCCTCCCGTCTATCCCCTTATTCTCGCCGTATGAGAAACCTTTTGGGAAGCTAGGTATAACGATCATGAGAGTTCTAATGATCAACAAGTTCTATTATGTGCGGGGGGGGACAGAACGCTATTGCTTTGACATGACGAAGCTGCTTCAACGCAAAGGGCATACGGTCATCCCCTTCTCCATGACGCATGAGAGCAATTGGGAGAGCGCGTATGCCCCCTATTTTGTGGAGGAAATCTCTTTCGAGCGCTCAGCCAATCTCTGGCGGCCTCTGACCAGCCTCACGGCGGCGATGAGAGCTATCTACTCGCAGGAGGCAAGGCGAAAGTTGGATGGCTTGATCAG
>CAYFXP010000413.1:0-4733 GCA_964346935.1 uncultured Syntrophobacterales bacterium | reverse complement strand
CGTCCTCTTGACCTGGCTAATGGTGGGCTGCTCCCTGCGCCGAAGGAGGGCTTTTCGGTTGATTTCTATGGCGAAGAATCCCGTGGCGAGGACGATGAGGGTTGTGAAGACCTGAGTGAGGATAAATAACCTGAGGCCCAGCCCGCCGAATTTCTTTTTTGCCATGATTTTATTCAACCCTTTGATTTTTTTCTTTATTATTGAATTGTAGGGCCATAATAGCATGATGTCAATAAACCTGCCCCTCCTATGGTCAATTTTGCAAATTCTTTGCCAAAATGCTAAAATCATTAAAATGTTAACGTTTTTTACATGGGCACCCTTCCATGGATCATAAGAGGATATTGGTCGTAGAGGACGATGCCAGCATGGGCTTTTTTCTCTCCGAGGCAATGCGAAAGGAGGGATACCAGGTGGATGTCGTCGCCACCGGAGAGGAAGCCTTGGAGAGGATAGCCCACGGTCGGTTCAATTTGGTAATTCTGGACCTGAAGCTTCCGTCGATGGATGGGATGGAGGTTCTGGCCAACATCAAGATGACCAATCGCGAGCTGGTGGTAATCATGATTACCGCTCATGGTTCAAAGGATATCGCCATCGAGGCGATACGCAAAGGCGCCTACGATTACTTCACCAAACCCTTCGGTATCAACGAAATGAGGGTAGTGGTAAAGCGGGGTCTGGAGAGGGGATACCTTCAGGATGAACTGAGACAGCTCAGGGAGACGGTCGAGAAGAGGAGGGGATTTTACAACATCGTGGGAAATAGCAAGGGCATGAGGGATGTTTTCGATATGGCGGAGACCGTCTTCGACAACGATGTCACCGTTCTCATAACCGGGGAAAGTGGGACGGGAAAGGAGTTGATCGCCGAGGCAATCCATTACAATAGCCCACGGAGGGCAAAGCCCTTTGTCAAATTGAACTGTGTCGCCATTCCCGAAACCTTGCTTGAAAGCGAGCTCTTTGGATACGAGAAGGGGGCCTTCACCGGTGCAACGAGGCAGAAGCCGGGGAAGTTTGAACTCGCAAACCATGGGACACTCTTACTGGATGAGATCGGGGACATGACCCTGGCAACCCAGGCCAAGCTACTGAGGGTGTTGCAGGAGAGGGAGGTGGAAAGGGTAGGGGGGGTGAATCCCATTAAGGTCGATGTCCGAATTATCGCCTCCACCAATCAGGATCTTGCTCACCTGGTCAAGGAGCACCGCTTCCGTGAAGACCTCTATTTCCGGCTGAACGTCCTTCCCATTCATATCCCGCCCCTGAGTGAGCGCAGGGAGGATATCCCCCTGCTACTGGATCATTTCATAACCTTGTCCAACACCAAGTTACATAGGGATGTCGAACGGTTTTCTGATGATGCGATGGATCTGCTCATCAGCTACTCATGGCCCGGGAACGTGAGGGAGCTCGAAAATGTCGTCCAGAGGGCCATCATTTTGTCCAAGGAACGGGTAATACAGGAGTGGAGCCTCCCCCCGGAGATCCGAGGGAAGAGCAAGGAAACCTTCTTCGACATGGAGAAGCTGGAAGCGGATCTCCCATTGAACGAAAAGGTGGAGATGGTCGTCGCCGAGGTGGAAAAGAAGCTCATCGTTCAGGCACTGGATGTGGTCGGATGGAAAAGGGAGAGAGCGGCTTCTCTCTTGCGGATAAGCCTCAAAACTCTCTATAACAAGATGAATAAGTATGGGCTTTTGAATCAATCCTACTGAGCCAAACCATCCCAGGAAGGAAGCGGATTACCGGTAATCTATTACCGATTACCTCGTCCAATGAGAATTTGCTTGCGGGTTTAACGGGGATTATTTGACTCTAGAAAATAATTTTATAAATAATATCAAATACTTATTGTATATGTATTTTTTTACCGAAGATTTCGGAAATTGGCACGATGGTTGCTTTATAGGATCATGATAGTTGATTCATGAAGCAGAGGGAGGAAACCATGAAAAGGAGAAGGATGTTAGATAACAAAGGTTTTACCCTGGTGGAGCTGATGGTGGTGATCATCATCGTCGGCATCCTGGCGGCCATCGCTGTTCCCCTGTATACGGGCTACGTCGAAAGGGCAAGGGTAACCGAGGGGACCAGCATCATGGGGGCCATCATCACATCCCAAAAGGTGGAGAAGCAGAGGACGACCAACTACTACACTATTCCGTTGGGACTAGGTGGAACGGATGTTGCGGCCTTTAAGGCCAAGGGAATTGATATCACAGATACAAGATTCTTCACCTACCAAACCGCCGCCATTGGGGTAAAGCCCAACGATGGGTTTACGGTTACGGGCACCACAACGGCCGACTTCGGCACAGCTGGAGGCACAATGACATACACGTACGACCCAACTGCGGCGGATCCTTCAAGCTGGGCGGCCGACGGAGCGATCATACTCGATGACATGTTGCCAACCCAGCCGAGCGCTTAATGCAGGCATTTACCCTGTAAACTTCTGTGGGAAGGAAGTATTTTCCTTCCCTTTTTGCCCATAATGGTCCAACCTCCTTTGAACATAGAGCTGAATTTTCAATGAATAGGGCTTCCATCGCGAGAACCCTTCTGAAGGATCCAAAGGGGCTCTCCCTCCTCGAAACCCTCATAGCTATCATCATCTTGGCCCTCGCCCTGGCCTCCATCAGCTATTTCTTCTCACAGGCCAGGGGGAATATCCAAACCTTTGGCCACATGAGATGCGGGCTTGTCTTAGCCCAGGATAAGATGGAACAGTTAAAGGACCTGGGATACTCCCATCCCGATTTGAGCGTAGGCACCTATTCAGATCGGGTAAACAGCACTGGCGATGCAGAAGCGGATGACAGGCCATTTTACCGGGAGTGGACTGTTACCGCACCTCCGGACAACGCCGACGGCATAGCGGATGATGATGATTATAAGCTGGTCCAGTTGAGGGTCTACGATCAGCGGCTGGACCCAGGAAGTGCAACCTTAAATGATCCGGATAAATTGGTCTGTGAGCTGAAGACCTACATCTCCCCGTAGCGCGGGACCTTCACCATGAATAACAATATGAAGAGCCGTCCCAAGATCTTTAGGAACAATGACCAACGGGGAAGCGTGCTCATCGAGCTGATGGTCACCGCCATCATCTTCGCCCTTGTCGTTGCATCAATTGCCTTCTACTTCGTCTATCATGTAGGAACCATCAATAATGGCCGGGCTCAGCTAAAGCTGCAGCGGGTCGGGAGCCTCCTCATGGAGGAAATGGCCAGGAAGATTCGGGAGGGGAAGCGCACCGACTTGCCGGAAGAAGGCGATTCCAAGCTGATGATTTATTACCCCGGTACCACTGACACGTGGTGCTTCAGCTTTGATGATATCAACAAGGACATCCAGGGAGGCCCCGATTACGATACGCTGAATCCCCTTGAGGTCCTAGACGATAGCCAAACCGTAGGTGGCAACACCCGTACCCACCGTATCATGTGCACCGCCTTGGGGTTTACGAAGGAGGGGGATCGGGTGACCATTCAGTTCAGCCTCAAGCATGATCTAGATAACGGAGAGGGGGATGATGATCTGAAAATCAGCTTCGGCTCGACGGTGAAATTGAGGGGATAACTTCGTGTTCGGCACGAGGAACGAGCATGATGAGAAAGGGATTTGAGGTAAAAGGGAAGGGTGGGGCGGCTTTGATCACCGCCGTCGTATTCGTCTTCTTCCTTACCCTTTTCGGGCTGGCCTTCTACCGGCTCGGGGAGACCGATATCGATCTGTACGGATACGGCAAAAACATGTCGAAGGCCCTCTATGCCTCGGAGGCTGGCATTGACAAGGTACGGTGGATGCTCAAGGAGAGCCAGCAGATTTCCTGGGTTAATCCCTTTAGTATCAACTACGATGACCCGGCTGAGGCGTATGCCCTTGCCATCGCCAATCCCACGAGCGGGGATTTCTTCCCGGGCGACGCGGACGAACCCTATTTCAAGGTTACTATGTTACAAAAAGCATCCAAACTAGAGCCGCCCGAGCCCGAAACCAAGGTAAGGGTTCGGGTCCTTGGTTCAGTGGATGTGGATGGCGATGGAGAGGCTGGACTGACGACGACCGAGGATGGGTTTACCTTCGATTCGGATGATGTGAACCGAAGGTTCGAGGCGTATATCGGCCTTCCGGGAACCCTAGGCGAAAGGATTGGCGGAAAGGGTATCTCGGCCGCGGCAGGGGCCTTTTATGATTCAGGTGCAGGAATAGAAGTACCACTTTCCTCGGTGAGCAGGCTGTTCGTAACCCCAGATGGAGACCAAATAAAGGATCGGAACGGAAATGACGGGTTTCTCTATTTCCCCTCCCCCTGGGGGAACTATGGAGGAATATGGGATCAATGGGGTTTCATCTTCTCGGACCCGGCCCCGACGGTTTTGGGGGGTGAAATTGACGAAGTTGAGCTTCCACCCGGGATCTTCGATGAGACCGGGGAGTATATCGATGATGATACCGATGGGATACCCGATTATTTCCAGGATTTGAACCCGAGGGTCTATGCTGGCCTTAAAACCTTCACCCCCTCAAACGACCCAACGGCTGGAGCTGATGGTAAGTCCATTATCTACGTGAATGGGAACATTACCATCGATTCGGTCGATTTCGGTTACCTGAATGACGATGGGGACCCTAAGGACTTCGACTGGGAAGGGTATCCATCTGAGAGTTTTGACCTTACATTCATCGCAAATGGCGATATTACGGTAAGGCGAGTGGACTGC
>CAYFXP010000412.1:0-16596 GCA_964346935.1 uncultured Syntrophobacterales bacterium | reverse complement strand
CATCGTAGAGAATATCCAAAAATTTGCCAGAAATACCGCTGCATTGAGCATTATTGGGGGCTTATTTCTCGCCGTTACCGCCGTCGCCTTGCTCAACACCGTTGAGGGCTCCTTTAATTATATCTGGCGAGTCACGCAGAGGAGGAACCTTCTGAGCAAGTTCACGGCCTTCTGGAGTATCATCACCTTTTCCCCCATCCTCATAGGGGCTTCCCTCGTTTTGACCGGCAGGTTTTACCGCGTTGGATTGGTTGGGAGTTTGCTCGAACATGAACTGATCAAGAGTTCAATCAACTACATCCTCCCCTTCCTTCTCATATTCGTTATTATTTTTATCGCTTACCGGGTTCTTCCCAATACAAAGGTGAAAGCCTCGCCCGCCATCATCGGCGCCCTCGTGGCAACCGTATTATTTTCCTCTGCACGATGGGGGTTTGGCCTCTATGTCACGCAATACGCCCATTTTAACCGGATTTACGGAATTCTGGGCACCCTTCCAGCTTTCCTCATGTGGATCTACATCTCGTGGGTGATCGTGTTATTTGGGACGGAGGTAACCTTTACCCTGCAATATCACCGGCTGGAGGAGGAGGAGAAGGGGGGGGCACCGGGCGATCCTGTGTATAACCCCTATTACGGCCTTAGGGCAGTTTTGGCTCTCCGGGATCATTTCCGGGAGGGAAGGGGGCCCCTCTCCGCGGTTGAGCTGGCCAAGAGGCTGAACATCAGGTATGAGCTGGTGGGTGAGATATTATTTGGGTTAAGGCAAGGCAACCTTGTTGCGAGCGTTGACGAAGCAAGGGAACAGTTTCTCCCCGCAAGGGATCTCGATCAGGTGACGTTGAGGGAGATCGTGGAGTCGATGAAGGAGAAAAGCCTCGTGACGGCCCCGGGGCCCTCGGACCGCCAAAAGGAGGTGATCGAGTCCTTTTTTGAGAGGGCAAGGGAAGCGGCGGATGAGGTGTTGGGGCATACCACGGTCAGGGACATCGCGACGAGGGTAAGCGGCGGCCGCTCCTCTCCCTGAAAACCACCCCAAACTCGCTCATCTCCAGGGCCATGATCTCGGGGGATTCCCCTTCCAAGATTTTCACAAATTTTGTCCGGGCCTATTCGTCGAGGGGTATGATGTTACCAACGGTTGTGGTGGACTCTGGAGGCATTATAACGATTTGCCCTCGGCTTATGCTCTGCTGGGTAACCAATGGGAATGAGGGAGAAGGGTATCACATGTTCCGGGATGCCAAATAACTTTCGGAGGCCAGTTATGCGCTCTTTTCTCGGATACACCCCCAGCCAGACCGCCCCTAACCCCTTTGCTTGCACTGCAATGAGAAGGTTCTCGGTGGCTGCTGAACAGTCCTGGACCCACATGCCATCGTACTTATCCAATTGAAGATCGCAGCAGACGAGAATTGCAACGGGAGCCTCCCTTACCATGCTTGAATACGGATGATACTTGGGAACCTCGTCGAGAATTGCGCGATCAGTGATCACGATGTAATGCCAGGGCTGTTCGTTGCCCGCGGAAGGGGCATTCATGGCCGCATCTAACAGCTCCTTTATCAAGTTGTCGGGCACCGGTTGTGAGGTGTATCTACGGATACTTCTCCTGGAAAGAATTGCGTCCATCGCATCCATTTTTTCACCCCTCCTTTGGGGAGTCTCCCTGACATCTAACTCCCCGATTAGATATGATTTTCATATCCCTCATAAACAAGGGCTTAATCTCGCCTCATAGTCCTCACCCTGCCAATCTGGCGCACCTTTCGAGGGGCGGCGACCCAAACGAAGAGGCAGGACAGAATACTGACGGAGACGGCCAGAATAAAGGCCCATTGATAGCTCTGGGTCTTGTCAAAGATGAAGCCCGCCACCCACGATCCAAAGGCCGCTCCTATCCCGAGAACCCCCTCCAAGAGGCCATAGATAAGGCCGATGGTCCTTCCCTGAAAGAGGTCAGCGGCTACGGCCATGAACATGGGGGCTGTGACTCCCCAGCCGGCGCCTAAAAAAACTATGAAGGTATAGATAAAATATCCCCCTCCCAAGATTTCAAGCAGAATCAGGGAACACAACCCCATGGTAATACAGAAAATGCCGAGGGTGTACGTCTTTTCCCGCCCTATCCTGTCGGAAAGCCATCCCCAGAAGATCCGAAATCCCGAGGAAATGATTCCCGACAGGGCAAAGACAAAGGCCGCCGTCATCTTATCGATACCCGCATCGACCAGAAAACGTACGCTATGGACGATAACAACATATATAGCGATGGCTGCGCAGAAGGGGAATATCATAAGTGCCCAGAACCTCCCGGTTCTTATGGCCCTCTTAAGGGTCCAATCCGTCCCCGACCAGGCGGCGTCCATCACGTCCACCCCTTCGCCATTGGGTGACCCCGCGTCCCCTGCTCCGTCGGGGTAAAGGCCAAGTTCTTGAGGCTTATGCCGTAGGAAGAGAGCATTGAGGGGAAGCAAAATGATCAGAACCAGCAGTCCGAACGCCACAAAGGCAAAACGCCACCCCCACAATGCGATGAAGTGTTGAGAGAGGGGGACGAGGATAAAGGTTCCCAACCCCATCCCTGACACGGCAATGCCGCTGGCTATCCCTCTCTTTTTTACAAACCAATGGGCCAGGATAGCCGTGTAGGAGACAATGGCTACGGAGGTAACCCCAGTTCCCGCGACAACCCCATAGAGGAAATAGAAATGGCCGAGGCTCTTTATTAAGGCACAGAGTATTAGTCCAAAAGCCAAAAGCAGGACTCCCGGAACGATGATACGCCGCGGGCCGAAGCGATCGATCAGCCCAC
This sequence comes from uncultured Syntrophobacterales bacterium, assembly GCA_964346935.1. Taxonomy (GTDB): domain Bacteria; phylum Desulfobacterota; class BSN033; order WVXP01. Next base: position 13,781 of record CAYFXP010000412.1, on the reverse strand, counting down.
CCACGAGCGGGGCTGTGACGGTGTAGGTGATGAGGGCGAGGGATTGAACCCCTGCGGATTCCCCTCGGCCCCACAAGAATTCCTCCAGCAGGGCGACATAGAAAACCGAGAAGGTAGTCCGAAACCCGAACCAGAAGCCCATTGACACCAGGGCAACCCCTACAATGACCCAACCGTAATAGAAGCGCCCAATCCGAGCCTCTTGCCTTTCCAAGCTCCCTCAATCCTTTCTCAGTAAAGACTGAACCCCTGCTGTTCTTTTTGTAGGAGCCGAAGTAATCGCCCTCCAGTTGATGTATCGACTCTAAAGATGAGATATTCATTTGTCAAGGAAAACACCTAAGGTCCCCGAAAAAGCGGCCCTTCGCTGCTCGAACACCGCAATATTGCATTGCTTCAGTCATGCGAGTATAGGGTGACGAGGCTAAGGTTGAGGTTAAGGGGAAATTGCGACAGCCCTTAAAAACTGCTTGAATTCACTTACCGTTGTGATATAAGGGAATCGAGGCTTTATCCGGTCATCGCGATTTGTGCGATTATCAAGTCTACCACAGGCTAAGGGGGATAATCATGGGTTTTAGGAAGAAATTATGGAGTGCATGCGCTCTTCTCTTTATAATCGTGGGATGCGCATCCACCCAACCAAGACCGCCGGTGGATCAAAGCTCTGTAGATCTCGGCGGCGTAGTCTCCCGGGGGGAAAGGCGATTCCAGCTTCTCGGCACACCCATCTCCGTTGGCAAGCCTTTGCCATCGGTGAAATTAGTGGATGCCATGACCATGAATGAGGTCGACCTGTCCCAGGAGAGGGGGAAAGTCCTCTTTCTGAACATCGTGCCTTCCCTTGATACGCGAGTCTGTGATGTCCAAACCCACTATTTGGGAGAAGAGGGCGATAGGCTCCCACAGGGAATCCAGCGGATCACCATCAGCCGGGACACCCCATTTGCCCAGAAGCGCTTCGCCCGAGAGGCGAAGCTCACGGATATTCGATACCTATCGGACTACAAGGAAGGGGAATTTGGCCGATCGACAGGACTCCTCATGGATGGCTATAAGCTCCTGGCGCGCTCCGTGATCCTGGTGGACAAGCATGGTGTAGTTAGATACATCCAGGTGGTCCCCGAGATGACCCACTTGCCCCACATGGAAGGGGCATTCGAGAAGGCTATCCAACTGCTGAAGGAAGAGTAGGCGAACCTTATCGTGGGAATGAGCTGAAGTTCGGTTCCCCCCTAGGAATATCGGAACTGCCGGATCCGTAAAGCATCTGGCTTTATCAGGACTTTAAATCTTAGGAAAGGAGGACAGGCCCTTGATTCAAAAAATTCTGGTTCCAATTGATGGCTCGGATCATGCGAGGAAGGCCATTGAGTTCGCTTCCGATATTGCCTCGAAGTATAAAGCTGAGGTTCATATCGTCCATGTGTTCTCTCCGCTCCACCACCAGTACGAGATACAGGACACCATAATGCAGGAAGTGGAAAAAAATTATCAGAAGTTCGCCGAAAGAATTATTGAGGAGGCCGAAAGGGAGGTCAAGAAGAAGGGCGTCGAGAGTTATCATTCGGCGATACTTCGAGGAGACCCTGCCCAAGAGATCTTACGGTTTGCAAAGGAAAACAGGATTGATTTGATCATTTTGGGAAGCCGGGGAGCGGGCACGGCGGACATGCTCATGTTCGGAAGCGTGTCCCATAAAGTCTGCCATTTGTCTGATTGTACCTGTTTAACGGTAAAATGATCCCCTCTCAGCCCAAGTAATTCCACCTTTCGGTTCCATTGCCGAATGATCGTTTCAAGAGGGAGGATGGATTGTGAATATCGGTGTAATTAGCGATACCCACGGTTCCCTCACGGCCTGGGTCAAAGCGGTCAATGATTATTTTTCAAAGGGTGATTTGATCCTCCACGGCGGGGATGTCCTCTATCACGGCCCTGGAAACCCGATCCCCGAGGGATATCAACCCGCGGACCTGTCTTCGGCCATGAATAACTGCCCCGCGCCAATCCTTATCTGCAGGGGGAATTGTGATTCAGACATCGATCAGCAGATGCTGGACATTCCGATTCAGTCCCCGTACGTCATGGTTTGGATTGATCGGCTTAAGATCATGGTCCTCCACGGGGATGGATTGACCGATGAGGAGCTCGGTAAATTGGCCGGGCGATATCGCCTTGATATCCTCATCACCGCTCATACCCATATCCATCAAATCCGGGAGGGGGAGGATTTTATCATACTTAATCCGGGGTCCCCCTCCCTTCCAAAGGGAGATGGGAGGAGAACCATCGGTTTGATAGACTCATTGGATAAGTCTGCGCGGATCATCGACCTGGAAAACGGAAATGTCCTGGAATTTATTAAATGGTAGGGGAGAAAAATGAGACAATTCGTGAAAGGGCTTTCTTTCATTGCTAGCTTGGCCATAGCAAGTCATGCGTGGGGGGAGGTCAAGCCAGAGAAATACGTTCCGCTATCCAAGCCCTCCTTCGACGGGAAGGTCTCGGTGGAGAGGGCTATCAAGGAGAGGAGGACGGTAAGGAGCTTTCGGCCGAAGCCCCTTGCCCTGGCCCAACTGTCACAAATCCTTTGGTCAGCGCAAGGGATAACCGATGAAGGCATGGGGTTTCGAGCCGCCCCCTCGGGCGGGGCCCTCTACCCGCTTGATGTATATGTCGTTGTGGGAGATGGAGGGGTTGAGGGGTTGGAATCCGGGATATACCACTACCAACCGCAAACCCACAGCATTCGGTTCATCCGCAGAGGGGATAGGCGAAGAGATGTTGCCAGCGCGGCCCTTTGGCAGATGTGGATGGTCAAGGCCCCGGTTATGTTCGTCATCACCTCGGAGTATGAGAGGATTACCCGCAAATATGGCAAGAGGGGCATTCGATATGCCCACATCGAGGTAGGCCACGTGGGACAGAATATCTTCCTTCAGGCAGCAGGGCTCGGTTTGGCCGCCGGGATCGTGGGAGCCTTCTCTGATAATGCGGTAGCCGAGGCAATTGGGGCACCAAAGACCCATGAACCCCTCATCATAATGCCCGTCGGATACAAGAAATGAGGAAGAAAGACAAAGAGATTAAGGAAAAGAGCCTAATGGAGTCCATCATAAAAAGGGCGACTGTTTGCAGAATTGCCTTGTCCGAAGACAACATACCATATGTCGTTCCCCTTAACTTTGGCTATAAGAACAACTTCCTCTACTTCCACTCTGCCAAGGAGGGCAGGAAAATAGATATGATGAGGAAGAACAATAAAGTATGTTTTGAAATCGATATTGACAGCAAACTGATCGAGGCAGAGCATCCTTGTGATTGGAGCACGAAATATTACAGCATCATTGGATTTGGCGAAGCTTTCTTAGTTGAGGACCTCGAGGAAAAGAAGGAAGCTTTGGATATCATTATGGAGCACTATTCCGGAAAATCATCGTTTGAATACCCCGAAAAACCAATGAACACTGTGGCGATTATAAAGGTAAAAATAGAAAGTATGATTGGAAAGAAATCGGGATACTGATCATACAGTCCTGAGTCTAAATAATCTTACACGGATATGCTTCGCGGATGGTTTTCCGTTAAACCGTGGGGAGAGGGGACATGTCTTGAGAAATTTTTAAACTCCGTCTGCCCTTGGGACTTATCAATGCCCCATCTTCTGTGATACTCAGTTCCCCAATATGACAAGGCCATGAGGTGGCCGAAATTCGAGGCTCACAATTATGGAAAGACAGAGCTTAATTCCAGCATTAACGAGCGTGATAATAATTTCCATCATAGTAGTGGGTGTTATCTCTTTTACAATCTATAATAAGAAATTGATCGGCCCCACGATAATCCTCCTGGGCCTTATCCCTTTGATCCCATTGAGAATTTCTGGAAGGACGATAGCTTCGACCGGCGCTGATATCATATTCGGAGCAATTGATACGGGAATTTTGGGGATTTTGGCATTGATAGGGGCAAGTTTCGCAGGGGTACTTGGGGCGATTGTCGGAGGTGCAGTTGGAGACTCAATTACCGATGGATTTGCGGGATTGTTTGAGGGAAGAGTGGCAGAATATCTGCGAAAACACGGCATTGAGGAGTCAAGGACTCCGCTCAGTTCTTCCATGGGGAAAATGAGCGGTTGCCTGATGGGGGTGGGAATAGTTATGACAATTGCCTGGAGTGTATTGAGGGTAAAGATTTAACCAAGCTGAGCAAGGAGAAAAAACGAGGCCAGGATATGCTTACGATATCTCCAGTTGAGTCAGCTCATTGTGATAAATCGCCGACTATTCGTGCCTCAACGCTTCCCTTAAATGGAATTTTTAAAGAAAGAAAATTATGTAATAATAAGGATTTATAGAAACCTTTATAAAGTAATTTATTAGTTTATTATTAAATTAACAATTAGAAATCATAAGTCTTAGTTAAGGACAGACTATGTAATAACTTGAAATTACGGCTCTCTTCATGAGTAGGCAAAATGAGTATACTTATGACTTCTAGGTTAGGTATGGATTTTTGAGGAAATGGAGGAGGATCCATGAAAAAGGGGGCAAAGATCAGTAAGGAGACCCTTCAACCTATTTCAAAAGGTTTAACTGGGATAGATGTGGATGAGGGGGAATGGGAGGATATACTCATTCGTATGAGTGACCTTCTCACCAACATAGAGGCCCTTGACGAAATGCAATTGAGTGAGGTGCAGCCGGCTTTTGCATTCAACCCGAGAGGAGAGGGGGAATGAAGGGTATTGATTTAGCGTCTGTTACCATCCACCAGTTATCAGAGCTCGTGAGGAGGAAGGAGGTCTCGCCCGTAGAGATCACAAAGGCTACCCTCCAGCGAATCGAAAAATACGATGGGGAATTGAAGGCCTTCATCACTGTTACATCGGAAGAGGCCTTGAAGAGGGCAAAGGAGGCGGAGGCGTCAATTGTCAGGGGAGGCTACATCGGGCCACTGCACGGAATTCCAATCGGGCTTAAAGACATTATCTTCACCAATGGGACCCGTACCACCTGTGGGTCGAAGATCCTCGCCGATTACATTCCACGGGAAGATGCGACCGTGGTGAAGCTATTGGAAAGGGCGGGGGCGATCATTGTGGGAAAATTAAATAATCATGAATTCGCCTTTGGCGCCACATCGGTCAACCCACATTATGGAACGCCGAAGAACCCGTGGAATGGGGGATGCATTCCCGGGGGGTCCAGCGGAGGTTCGGCCGTAGCCGTGGCTACATCCCTCTGTTTGGGTGCCCTGGGTACTGATACCGGTGGGTCGATCCGAATCCCCTCATCGCTGTGCGGCATTGTCGGCCTCAAGCCTACCTATGGCCGCGTAAGCACCTACGGTGTTTATCCCTTGAGTTGCTCCCAGGATCATGTCGGACCCATGACAAAAACGGTAAAAGATGCGGCAATCCTCCTGGGATCCATCGCCGGCCATGACCCGAGGGATCCAACCTCAATTTCCGTAGCGGTACCCGATTATCTTTCAATAAGGGAAGATGTGAAGGGCCTTCGGGTAGGAGTTCCATCGGACTATTACTTCGAGAACTGTGATATCGACGTTCGAGATAGTGTAATGAAAGCCCTGGAGGTGCTGAAGGACGCGGGCATCACCGTTGAGGAGGTGACTATTTCCCATCTGGGCCATGCAGCAACGGCTGGCCTTGTCATCCTGCTAGCGGAGGCGGCCTCGCAACACGAGAATTACCTCAAGGGGAGCCAGAGCAAGGAGTATGGGAGAGACGTCAGAGGGCTCTTGAAAACGGGGACTTTCATTACGGCGACGCAATACCTGAAGGCTCAGAGGGTGCGATCCGTTGTCCGTAAGGAGTTTCTCAAGATCTTTCAGGTCGTTGATGTGCTCCTTACACCAGGTCTTCCCATCGTTGCTCCGGGATTAGAACAGGATTCGGTTACCATATCGGGAAAGGCCGAAACCGTTCGTTCGGCCCTGACCCGTCTGATGCGACCGTACAATCTAGCGGGAATACCGGCAATCGTTATCCCTTGCGGGTTCTCCAGGTCGGGGCTTCCCGTTGCCCTTCAAATTGCCGGAAAACCCTTTGAAGAAACCACCATCTTCGCCGTAGCCCAAGCGTATGAAAGACAGACCTCTTGGCATGAGAGACGTCCTTCCATTTAAGCTATTGGGCCCATGGCGCCATAGAAATGGCGGCAAATACGATGTGGCCGCCATAAAAGATAAAGAAGGCCGAGGGTGAAAAGGAGAGAAAAGTAATGAAGGCAACAAAGTCAAAGGCTATCGCAAATGTTCTTACTGTATTTCTTCTTATGGCAGTAACTTCTTTTATATCAGCGTGTTCTCACGTTGTATTTCCGAGGGGGCCGATACCCGTAAAAATGGACACAGTAGGTCCCATTGAAACTACTGAGGAAATCTCTTTTGTTAATCAACAAACCGAATCCAAGCTCACCCTGATAGGCAGCCAAGGGGCTCATAAATACCTTGCAGATTTCAAGCAATGGACGGATTTGGTCGTCGACCAATTGGAGTCCGAGCTAAAGAAGAGGGGTGTACGGGTCAACCCCAGCGGTGATTATACTTTTAACGTTTCGGTTGATAATGCAAGGCTCTTCTGGGGAGCATGGGCAATCCGATGTATCGTCAATGTTCGGGTTGAGAAGGACGATGGGACATGGTCTAAGACTTTCGAGGGGAATAATGCCTCTCCCGCTACACTATACAGGGCTATCGACGGTGCCGTTTATAGGGCTGTTGAGGCAGTCCTTAAGGATAGCAGCTTTAAGAACGCAATATCACAATAAAATCCTGCCTTTCTGCTAAAATTCGTATTAACACCCCATTGTCAACCATTGGAAAGTCGCATGACTAAAATATTTCTAACCGGCAGGCCTGGAGTGGGAAAGACGACGGTCATCATGAAGGTGGTCGATGGATTCAGGGGCAAAGCGGGAGGGTTTTACACTCAGGAAATAAAGAAGGGTAAGTCCCGGGAGGGATTTCAGATTCGAACCCTGGATGATCGGGATGGAATCCTGGCCCACGTGAGCCATTCCGGGCCCTTTCGGGTAGGCAGGTATGGAGTCGATGTCGATGCCTTTGATGGGATCGCCCTTCCGTCCTTGGAAAAAGCCCTCGAAAGGGACGAACTGGTCATCATCGACGAAATCGGCAAGATGGAGCTCTTTTCGCAGCGGTTTCGAACCCTAATCCAGAAGGTCCTGGCCAGCGACAACAGGATCCTGGGGGTTATCCACCAGAGGATCGATCCGTTTACGCAACTAATTCGCCAGTGGCCGACGGTCGAGATATGGACGGTCACGGAGGCGAACCGAGACTCCATACCTCATCTCATCCTGGAGAGATTGGAGCAAAAACCGGCCGGTGAGAGTTGAGGAATCCAGTTATCTCGATGCCTTTGCTGACTTTTCGATGAGGGGTCTAACCAAGTCTATGGGCACCGGGAAGACCACTGTCGAGTTGTTCTCCGCTTCCACCTCCGTCAAGGTTTGGAGAAACCTCAACTGGACGGCTACCGGGTAGGTACTCAAAACCTTTGCCGCATCTGCCATCTTCTCAGCAGCTTGAAATTCGCCCATGGCGTTAATGACCTTCGCCCTCCTCTCCCTCTCCGCCTCGGCCTGTCTGGCCATTGCCCTCTTCATCTCGTCGGGAAGGTCTACGTGCTTGATCTCCACCGTGGAAACCTTGATGCCCCACGGATCCGTCTGCCTGTCCAGTATACTCTGGAGCTCCTTGTTCATCTTCTCCCGGGCGGAGAGCAACTCGTCCAGCTCGGCTCCCCCAACTACGCTCCTCAGAGTGGTTTGGGCAAGTTGGGAGGTGGCGTAGAGGTAATTCTCCACCTCCACTACCGCCTTATCCGACTGCATCACCCTGAAGTAGACAACGGCGTTCACCTTGACGGAGACATTGTCCCGGGTAATAACATCTTGGGGTGGGACATCCATCACCACGGTCCGGAGGCTTATTTTGAGCATCCTGTCAACGACCGGGATGATGAGGAAGAGGCCCGGGCCCTTGGGCGGAAGGATGAGCCTTCCCAGCCGGAAGACAACCCCTCGTTCGTATTCCCGGCAGATCTTTACCGCGGAAGCCACGAGTATGAGGATGAAAAAAATGAGTGCTGGAATGAAGACCATGTCATATCCTCCTTTTCTTTTATTTCATGAATTATACCTTTACTACCTTCAACTTCAGGTTGTCGACGCCGATGACTTTGATCCTCTCTCCCCTTTCGATCCTTTCGTCGCATAAAGCCGTCCACAGCTCACCGTGGATGGAGACAGTCCCCTCGGGGAAGATCAGCGATTCTGAAACCCCCACCTCGCCAATGAGCCCCTCAACCCCTGTGGTGGGTTTTTTCCTCCGGGCCCTGATGGCCATGGTGACGGCGAATAAGAAGAACCCCGTGCTCACCAACACCGCTGGGATGATGACGCCCTTTGAAATCTTCATGTACTCCGGGAGATTTTCGGCGAGCATAATAGAGCCCAAGAGCATGCAGACAGCACCTCCCACCGAAAGCATGCCGTAGCTGGTGATCTTAACCTCGGCGATGAAGAGGACTATGCCGAGGAGGATGAGTGCCAATCCGGCATAATTGATGGGAAGCATTTGAAGGGCGAAAAAGGCCAGGATAAGGAAGATAGCGCCGATGACCCCGGGGAGAATGGCTCCGGGGTTGGAGAGTTCGAAGAAGATTCCGTAGATGCCCAGCATCAGCATGATATAGGCAATAGTCGGATTCGAAATAATATCGAGGAACCGATACCGCCACCCCATCTGTCTCTTGTTGACAGTTGTCCCCTTGGTTACGAGGACCTTCTTCTTGGAGTCGATCTTCACCTTACGACCGTCCAGTTTGGCCAAGAGTGAATCCAAATCCGGGGCCACCAGGTCGATCACCTTGAGCTTCAGGGCCTCTTCCTCGGTGATGGATACGCTTTTGCGCATGGCCTTTTCCGCCCATTTGACATTTCTCCCCCTTTTCTTGGCGATCCCCTTGATTTGAGCAACGGCATCGTTGACGACCTTCTCCATCATGGCCTTGTTTTCCTTCTGCTGGGATCCCAAGGTCACGGGATGAGCGTCGCCGATGTTGGTGCTGGGAGCCATTGCCGCAATATGGGCGGCCATGGTGATGAATACGCCGGCGGAAGCGGCCCGTGCACCTGATGGGGAAACATAGACAACCGTGGGGACAGGGGCGGAGAGCAACTTCTTGACGATAGTCCTCATGGAATCCATGAGTCCCCCGGGTGTATCCATCTGGATGATAAGGCATTCGGCCCCGTCCTCCTCGGATTGGTCGACGGCCTCCGTAATGAATTTGGCCGCAACGGGGTTGATTACCCCGTTGATTTCGATGACGTTGACGTGTTTTCCACCGTTGCCGAAGGCAGAAAGTCCGTAAAGCCCTCCGAAGAATAGAATGACCGGGAAGATTAGCCTAAACCTCGCCATAGGTTTACCCATTTCTTACAATATATCATAATTCTTATATCCTATGTCCCAGGTGATGTCAACCGATTATACAAGCGGGTTTGCAAGGTATTCCGCCCTCCCAGGAGAAATGAAAAATGGAGATGAATTCCAGGATGAACAGTCCCTCTGTGAGGTGTTGGATTTCTTTCGGGATCGGTGTCCAACGGGCAATAGCAAAACCTGATGAAATGCTCATTGAGGAAATGGGTTACAGGGATATCCTCATCAAATCCTCCGCGATAATCAGCTCTCCCTGGTATTCCCTTCTGCACTGTTGGACGATGTCGACGGTATCGCACACGGGATACAGGTGCGTTAAAACCATTTTCTTGCAGTGGGCCTCCCTCCCAATTCTTCCCGCCAGGGAGGGTGTGAGGTGGCCCTCGGCCTTCATCTCATCGGGCAAGGCCGATTCGATAACGAGAACATCAACGTCTCTTGCAAGCTCAACGAGGTTAGGGCAGTAGTCGGTATCCCCGGAAATGGCGACGCTCTTCCCATCATGAGATTCCACACGATATCCCACGCTCTCAGTCAGATGGTTCATGGGTTTGGCCATGAGCCTGAAGAGGTCGTAATCCAAGACGTCATCGTGTACTTCAGTAATGTGGATGCGAAACATGTCGGGTTGAAGCCAACGGCCATATACTCCCTGAATTGCCCCAAAGTAAGTTTTGAACCCTTTGGCGCCAATGATGGAGAAGTCCCTTCTCCGAGGGTTTTCACCGTATTTGCAGGCGAACACCAGGGGAACAAGGTCGGCTACATGGTCCGGGTGGGTATGGGTATAGAGCACCAAATCCAGGTCCTGATAGGTCACCCCCATTCTGAGCATCCTCTCAAGGGTCCCCGTCCCGCTGTCAAACAACAAGACCCTCTCTCCTACGCGGAGAATAAGCCCTGGGGATCCCCTCTTGAGCGAGGGAACGCACGTCCCGGAACCCAAAATGGTGATCTCCATGGAGCAGCTCCCGTGCCCTTCGTGGGAAAAACCTAGCAGGTTTCGGTTCGAAACTCAAGCCGATTGATTCCCCCAAGGGGATCTGCTATTTTTTGGTTTGGCATTCATTTTGCTTTTTGATTTTCTATCTTCATCTCCTTTTTGGGGTCCGTGAATGGGACGCCTTTTTTTGTCAAAGGGGTTATCCATCGGCATCGTGGCCTTTTGGATCATCATGATGGGCCTGCTGGTGGGGAAGGTCTACTTTCATCCCGCCGATGAATACCTGGAGCCGGATGCCATCGGTTCCGAGGATCGGATTCCCTTGGGCGAGAGGTGGATGGGGATCTACTTCAAGGGTTCCAAAATCGGGTATGCCCATGAGACCATCCAGAAACACGAGCACGGTTACTCGGTAAAGGAGAAGATCTCCATGAAATTGAGGGTGTTGGAACAGTCTCAACAGGTGAACATGATCACGGAATGCCTTGCCGATAGAAAGTTCAACCTCCGATTATTCCATTTCGATTTATCAACGGGCTCAAACCAAATTAAAATCGACGGCCGGGTCGTGGGGAGGAAGCTGGCCTTCAAGGTTCATTCGGGGGGAACGATCACGGAGAGGGCCATTCCCTTCGAACACATTCCATTTTTGACAAACAACTTGAGGCCATTCTTGGTCCAAAGGGGGTTGGAAGAGGATAAGCGGTATCGGGTCTCGGTCTTCGACCCCTCGACGATGAGCCTCAGTAAGGTCAGCGTAACGGTAATGGGAAAAGAAAGAATCACCTTGGGGCCCAATGACCTGGTGGTCAATCGATTGAAGATATCCTATCGCGGGATGGGCCTAAACATATGGATGGATGATGATGGTTCGGTCCTCAAAGAAGAGAGCCCAATGGGATTGGTATTGGTCAGGGAGGAAGAGCACGTGGCCAGAGCAGGGGGTTTCGGAGAGCAGGTCGATCTGGTCCAGGCGGCAGCGGTCCGTTCCGACATTCCAATAAAAAACCCTCGGGAAGTTTCCTTTCTCGAGGTTAAGTTAAGACGCATCCCCTTGGTGAAGTTCCAAATGAATGACGGCCGCCAGAAACTGACGGGTAACCTCCTCCAAGTCGTCAGGGAGGAATGGCCCAATTCTCCTTCCATGCCGGTTCCCCCCATTGCAAAGGACGTCAGAGAATTTTTGAAGCCAACCCCTCTCATTCAGAGCGACCATAGCCTCATAGGAGGAAGAGCAACGGAGATCGCGGGGCCAAAAGACGGCACTCTTAAGGCGATACGAGCGGTGAGCGGATGGGTGTATAGGTATATCGAGAAGAAACCGACCCTCAGCGTTCCCAGTGCGCTGGAGGTTCTGGAATCAGGGGTCGGGGATTGCAATGAACACACTATCCTCTTGGTGGCCCTTCTGAGGAGCCTCGGAATTCCCTCGAGACCATGTGTGGGGGTTGTCTATTTCAGAGACGGTTTCTACTACCACGCGTGGGCAGAGGTCTGGATAGGACGATGGGTGACCGTGGACCCGACCCTCAATCAATTGCCGGCGGACGCCACCCATATCAAATTCGTTCACGGCGACATTGAAAATTGGGTGGATCTGGTAAAGATCATTGGCCGCTTACAGGTGGAAGTATTGGAGTACCGATGATTCGGCCCTTCAGCTTCTCGCCGACCCTCCCAAGATATGAAGGACCCACCAAGCTCATCTTAACGGTCGAACTTGAGTCATAATTCCCTCAAGAGCCCGGTGCGTTCATTAAACCGTTCAATGAGCCCGTCAATTTCAGCCGCCTGTTTATGAACTCCCTCCCAGTATTCCGGGAAATCATACCACTGTGCATCCAGCTCCGAAGGGTCTTTACCCTGCTGCTCGATCCAGGTGAAATATTTCAGGTTATGAATTCGGCGTTTGTCATAATAGCTCAGCTCAAGCATGTGGTCCGTCGATTCCCCCATGAGGTAACGATGATAATCTTTAGCCGCTTCCGTTTCAGAATAGGTGCCGTGGCGTTGATTCATCTCTGTTAACCGCGTTTTGTAGAGATCCATCGAGTCTGTCCATACAGTTATCACAATATCACGTTCCCTTAACTCATAGTACTTCGCGAATTTAATGGCACACAATAAATTCCCTATGCTGGATATTCCGAGAAGAGGGAGCCTTGAAACAATCTCATCTCCCACCCCTTGTTTCCTCAAATAGCTCCAGCCCATCGGCTCGTTGAAGAGCCGCATAAGGTTCATGCAGGCATTGTCATCGATGGCAATGACCATGTCAGTATTCTTAACGTTGTGGATCCAGGGAACATGTTTATCGCCGATTCCCTCGATGCGGTGACCCCCATATCCGCAAAGCAAAAGGGTAGGGCACTGCAGCGCTTCACCCGCAACGATTTTGCTCTGGGGGAAAACTTCCTTTAAGTAGTCCCCGGCTCCGAGGGTTCCGGCAGAGCCGGTCAGGGCGATAAAACCGGCATAGCGATCATCGTTCGACATAACATTATGCAAAACCTCTTCCACCGCGTGGCCGGTTACTTCATAGTGCCAAAGATGATTTCCGAATTCCTCAAATTGATTGAACACAACGATGTCTTCTCGGGTTTTTCGAAGTTCCCAGCACGTATCAAATATCTCCTTTACGTTGCTCTCACAACCGGGCGTGGCAATAACTTCTCCTGCAACCCGGGACAGCCACTCGAACCGTTCCCGACTCATCTCCTCCGGCAGTATGGCAACAGACTCGCACGCCAAGAGAACTGCGTCGTATGCTCCGCCACGGCAGAAATTACCCGTGGACGGCCAAACTGCCTTTTGAAAGGTTGGATCAAATTGTCCCGTAACGAGCCGGGGGACGAGGCAGCCAAAGGTAGCCCCAACTTTGTGAGAACCTGTGGGAAACCATTTGCCGACGAGGGCAACGATTCTGGCATCGACTCCGGAGATTTCGGGGGGAATTTCCATGTAGTTGACATTGCCGAACCCACCGCCAAGATCAACCGGTTCGTTTTTCCACGTTATTCGGAAGAGGTTGTAGGAATTGATTTCCCAGAGTTCGATGTTTTTTAATACTTCCCTGATTTTTTCCGGTATCAGGGCGGGATTCTTCTGTTGACGAAATGTGGGAATAATGATCCTTCTCCGGCGAGCCCGCTCTATTGCTTGTTCAAGTTGTTCTTCGTTTACCCTCAGATCGATCATTAGAACACCCTCCGTCGCGGGAATTCCATAGGGGATTCGTTGCCCTTCGCCCATCCTAACGGGAAAGAACCTGTTTCACATACTTTCGGGTGGGAGCAGACACACACGGACGCCCCGATCCACGTTCAATGGGCTCTGA
>CAYFXP010000411.1:0-2744 GCA_964346935.1 uncultured Syntrophobacterales bacterium | reverse complement strand
ATATCGTGGTGCTGGACATCATCGAGGAAAATGTCCGGGAGACGGTGAAATCTCTCGAATCAACCGCCGGTATCAAAGCATACCCTTACGTTGGCGATTTGAGCAAGACCGAGGCGATTACACAATATGTTGAGGAGATTCTGCAAGAATGCGGGAGAATTGATATTTTGGTCAACAACGCCGGGGTTCAGGTCAGAAAGCCCGCCCTCGAGTTTACCCTCGAGGAGTGGAACACCGTGGTCACCGTCCATCTCACTGCATCCTTTGCCATGGCCCATGCGATCGTCCCGGGGATGATCGAGCGCGGTGGCGGTAAGATTATCAACATCTCCTCCCTCAACTGTGTCATGGCCGTTCCCAATATCATTGCATACACGGCTGCAAAGAGCGGCGTTGCCGGCTTGACCCGATCCATGGCGGTTGAGTGGTCTCAGCACAACATTCGCGCCAATGCCATCGGCCCGGGCTTTGCTCGGACTAAATTGACGGAGAAGCTGTTTCAGGACCCCGAGAAGACCAAGTGGGTCATGGGGCGTATTCCCATGAAACGGCTTGTGGAACCGGAAGACGATTTGGGGTATGTGGCTGTGTTCTTGGCTTCGGACGCCTCTCGTTATATCACCGGACAGGTCATATTCGTCGATGGCGGCTGGCTGGCCTCATAGGTGCCCTTCATCCCGCAGGAAACCGGAGAAGGAGAGATCAATGAAGGATGCGGAAAAGAGGAAATTCGTGTTGCCCGATGTGAGCCACATCGGCGTGGTGACCGAGGACCTGGACAAGACCATGAGGGAATTAGAAGATCTCTACGGGTTAAAGCCCTTTTTGGTCATGGAGCCGGGATATGTGAACACCTATATCAGGGGTAAGCCGGCGGATTTCAAGCTCAAATCGGCTTTTTACCAATCGGGACAGGTTATTTTCGAGGTTATCTCCGTATTGGAGGGAGAGACGATCTATGGCCAGTGGCTGAGGGAAAAGGGAGAGGGATTACACCACTTGGGCTACGACATTGAGAACATGGAGGAGTGGATCGCTTACTATAGGGAGAAGGGGATAGGAGTCCTCCAAAGCGGGGAACGGCCGGGGGTCAAGTGGGCCTACCTCGATACGGCTTCATATACCGGGATGATCGTTGAGCTCATCGAGAGGACCGAGCAGGGAAAACTGATCGAGTAGAAGGAAAGGATAACGAGCAATGGCAAAGGGTAAGATGAAGGCACTGGTTTGGGTAGCCCCTCGTAAGATAGGCCTCCAGGAGAAGGACGTGCCCATTCCTCAAGAAGACGAGGTGCTCATCAGGGTGAGGGCCGCCGGAATCTGTGGCTCCGAGGTGGAGGGCTTCCTCGGCAAGAGCGATAAAAGGGTCCCGCCTTTGATAATGGGCCATGAATTCGCGGGAGACGTGGAGCACACGGGAGCTGGTGAAGATGATCCCCTGAACGGTAAGCGGGTAGTGGTCGAGCCCTATCTATCATGTGGAGTATGCGAGGAATGTCTCCAGGGACGGGACAACCTGTGCCCTTTGAGACAGCTGATCGGGGTTCATCGGCCGGGCGGATTTGCCGAGTACGTTGCCGTCCCCCGAAAGGCCGTGTACGTCCTTCCCGAAAGCCTTAACTACATCGGGGCAACCATTGTGGAGCCCCTGGCCGTCTCGGTTCGCCTTTTCCACCAAAACCAGAGGGGACTGCTCAAGTGGGTGGCCATCTTTGGTGCCGGGGCACAAGGGCTCCTCGCCCTCCAAGTAGCAAGAACCTTTGGCGCTGATACCATCATGTCCGATATCAACCCCTCCCGTCTGGAAAGCGCGAAGGCATTGGGGGCTTCGGCAGTGATTAATCCCAAGGAAGAGGACCCTGTTCAAAAGATCCAGGAAATCACCAAGGGAAGGGGCACCGACTTGGCCGTTGAGGCCGCTGGCCTTTCCATAACGCGTCAGCAAGCCCTCGCCTCCCTCAAGCAGGGTGGAACCGTTGTCTGTGTTGGACTCGGCGCAAATGAGGCCATGACGACCCTCAACTTCCTCGACGTGGTGAACAAGGAGCTCCGCGTAGTAGGGGCCTACGCATACTCTACCTGGGAATTCCTGCAAGCAATGGATCTTCTTGCTCGCGAAAAAATCGATAGAACCGGATGGGTCGAAGAAATACCCCTGGAGGAGGGTCCACGGGCTTTCGAGGAGCTAGCCCGGGGCGAGGCCCATACGGCCAAGTTCGTCCTTATTCCGTAGAAATCTAAGTCTTCCTGATTTTTCTCGGCAGTATTTCCTAACCTGTTACTCCTTACCTACCCTCTTCCAGCAAACCGGGCTCAGGAAAAACGGTCTTCCCGCCTTGAGACTCAATTCAACTTCCTTCTTCATACTTCTTATCGAATTTCCCTTAAACCAAAAACGCAAATCAATACTTTTGGCCTGCACCCTCACGCAAGAATGCATCTGGAAACAAATAGGCTACCTCACAAAAAGGTCATGTCAAGACGACCCAGTTCTGAGCAAGCATGTGGGAAGGCCGAGGAATTTAGCAGACGATTTGACCGCATAACTTCGAGGTGGTATATAGTTCATAATAGGACCTTATTTTTCCTGTTGAGAGGTTAAGACATCATTCCCGCGAATTTAGCTGTTCTGGAACAAAATGAAAGGAGAATCATATGAAACCATTAGTATTCTCTGTTTCTTCGGTTGAACAGATCGAAGGCCATATTCAAAGCGCTCGACAGGATGGATTAACACCAACCTT
>CAYFXP010000410.1:0-2779 GCA_964346935.1 uncultured Syntrophobacterales bacterium | reverse complement strand
ATGATGGCCGCGGGAGCCTTCCCCATCCTGGCCAGCTCCAAGATGATCAGAGACGTCGTGCTCGATCCCTTGCCATAAGGAAAGACGAGGATCCTGCCCGAGATACATTGGCCAAAAAGCTCGTGGCGAGGGTCATTGATACATCCCGTTACGGGATCTACCCCGCCCCAAAAGCTGATGGGCTGAGAGGTAACCACTATTTCCCCCTCACAGTTTCCAGGGGCTACGCAACGTCCTCTTAGTACTTTTCCCACGGGGATTTTCTCCGACAAATCCTTCCTCGAACTGCGGCCTCAACAACGTCCTCGAGACTTCCATATGCAACATGCAAACCGGTTTGAGAGTGACAGTAGGTGGCCAGCTTGGCGGAATTGGTCATCATGACGTTGAAGTGCCATGTGTCCCGAGGGTATTGCAGGGGGCACGCATCGGTAAATACCGTAACGCCTGAATCGGATAGGCCTTTGACTATTCCGCAGTTCTCGATCCATCCATATACAGCTCGGCTCGTGAAAACCCAGAACGCAATGGAACTGTGGATTCTTTTGCCCTCCATGAGCTTCGCCAGCTCCCGAAACTCCATGCAAGAAAAATGAGGACAGCCGATGGCCACGAGGTCAACTCTGTCCCCCTTCGTCGTCCAAAGCCTATTCTCCGCATTGAGAATCATTTTGGGTGAGATCTCCAGTACCTCCCTCGGTCTTTTCCCTCCAAGGCACATTTCCAATGTCTGAGCCTCTGGAGTGACACCCAACAGATGAAAAAGACCAACCGCTCCAGAGGAGGCCGCTGCGGCGCTGAACCCCTTTAGGCTATCAATCGCCACATTCCGGGGAATCCCCTCAATGGCTGCGATACGGTCCCCAGCCATTTCTCCAACTAAAAAACCCAAAAGCGGGTAGAATGCCTTGTCCCCAAGCATTTCATCCGTAATATCCATGAGACGAATCAATACTTCGGCCTTCCGATTCGCTGGCAAATGAAGACCGAATTTCGGAACCTTGCCCACCAGGGATGCACAGACGTCCATGAGGTCGCCATAACGATTTGTTCTCGCACCAATGATCGAGTTTGCAAAGGCAATCGCGTTCGATTCCCCCCAGGCGATCTGTTCGCCAAACCGAGGAACCATCCCCCCTTGGTAAGGGGCACAGGTCCACGTCGGCGTAGTTCCCATCGTAAGGTAGGCTCTTTCCATCCTCCTGCTCTTCTCCAGAAGCTCCGGGGAAACACGATATTCCCTCCACCTCTGGAGATCGATAGCACTCGGATTAAGCGAAGTGGGGACCGCCACCTTGGCTCCCAATTCAGCGAATCGCTCCGCAAACTCCAATCCAGCATCGACCATATAAATTGAGCTGTCGATATGGACCTGGGAGACATCCATCATCTCCTCGGCACCAAATAACTCTCCCAAATCTACCAGTATGGACAGGGCAATCCGCAAGGCCTCTCCGCGCTTTCCATCGAGGATTTCCTTCTCCTGGCCTATCAAATGCATCTATCAGTTCCTCAAGTCAGTGAGGAGACCCCTTCTGTCCCTTGACCTCAGACGTGTTGGCCAAAAACCTCCCATTCTCCTCAAAACTCTACGAAGTTGCTTGCGATATACCTCCCCGAGCGCATGAACGGTGCTCTTCGTGAACGTACCTGTGGCCGATACCGTTGTGGAGCCCTTTCAGGCATATTCGGCCAACTGGCGGACGAGGGAAAACATGCTGATCATTGACCCCCCGTCAGAGGTGATGTTCTCCCCGGTGATGTAACTAGAATCATCCGATGCAAGGAAGACAACAACCTTGGCCATCTCTTCGGGCGTCCCGTGCCTGTTCATTGGTACGGCCTTGCTCCTGGCATTCAAGAGTTTCTGGTTCGGGTATGCCCTCTCCTGTAAGGGTGTCATTGTTGGCCCCGGACTGAGCGCGTTTACTCGGATGCCGTATTTCGCCCACTCAACGGCGAGCAGACGGGTCAGCCCCAGGACTCCGGCCTTACTGGGTGTATAGGCGCCGAGATCGACCTCGGGCATGTGACCGGATATGGACGCCAGATTGACTATAGATCCGCCGGATTTTCTCTCGATCATGTGCCTCCCAACAGCCTGACAGCAGAGAAAGACCCCTTTGAGATTGACGTCCATAACTCGATCCCAATCCTCCTCCCGTACCTCTTCAATAGGCCCAGAGCTAAAGATTCCGGCGTTATTGACCAGAATATCGATCCTCTCAAAGCTCCTCAAGGCCTGCTGGACCATGCGATTTACATCATCCCTTCTTGAAACGTCTGCTTGTGCAATCATCGCCTGACGCCCCAGAGACCGAATTTCATTTGCCACCATCTCCGCCCCGTCAACGTTTCGATCACAGTTCACCACCACATCGGCCCCGGCCCTTGCCAATCCCAAGGCGATGCTCCTTCCTATCCCTTGGCTTGCTCCAGTTACGATGCCAATTCTGTCCTTGAGTTTCAAGTGGAATTACCCCTTTCTTCGTTCCTGCATCCCCTTTCCCCGGCTCTCTCGGAGAATCAATAGTGCTTCAATAAGAGAATTAGGAATTAGTTGTCCATCTACTCTATATCTTGGCTCTTTGACCTGAGTAGCATACATTTTCCTTAAAATCCATTCCTTTGTTTTGAGGGGGTAAGAGAGATTGTGATATTATTGAACATGAACCGGGAAGGTGACAGGGTGACAATGATCGCCGATGCCATCATCATTGGCGGGGGAATTGTGGGCGTATCCATTGCCTACTGTTTGGGCTTAAAGAAGCCGAAGGGG
>CAYFXP010000409.1:0-2012 GCA_964346935.1 uncultured Syntrophobacterales bacterium | reverse complement strand
TGAAGGAGATAGCTCCTTTCGTCTTTATGGTGATATTCCTTCTTTTCAAACCCTTTGGTTTTTGGGGCTGGGAAAGGATAGAGAGGGTTTAGGAGATGAGCTTCTTACCTTGCGGTGTATACCATCAGCATTATCGGGACGATCATGCGTGGTGGCAGACGCGGTTTGTCTGGGGAAAGATGATCCTCCTCGCTATTGTGCTCTTCATACTCATTCCGGTCCTCTGTGGGGATTACCTGCTCTCAATTGCATACAAGATCGGCTACACGATCCTGGCCGCCCTCGGCGTCCAACTGCTCATCGGCTACTGCGGTCAAATCACCCTGGGCCACGCCGCCTTTGTCGCGGTGGGAAGTTACACCTCTGCGATGCTAATCCTCTATGTCCCGTGGCCCCAGTTTCTGGTGGATGCCGGCTTAGTGTATCCCATCAGCCTCATCGCTGCCGGGTTCACGGCTGGAATGTGGTGCGTTCTCTTTGGCCTCCCCTCGGCCAGGGTCAAGGGGTTCTACCTGATCATGACTACCATGGCGGCCCAGTGGATCACCGTTCCCTTTATCATCACCCAGTATGTCAGTCGGATCGGCGGCAGGGGACACTACTTCTCGCTTCCACCGGGAACCATCTCCATAGGTCCCTGGGTCATTGACTCGGATAAAAAGATTTACTACTTGATGGTCGTTCTCGTATGCCTGTGTCTTTTCGGCATGGCCAACCTCCTCCGCTCCAGAGTGGGCAGGGCCTGGATTGCCATCCGGGATAACGACATCGCTGCGGAAGCCCTGGGCGTGAACATCGTCTGGTACAAGCTGGTGGCCTTTTTCGCAGCTGGCTTTATCGCGGGGATTGCGGGCTCTTTCTGGATCAGCGCCCTCTATTTCGTGAGCCCGGAGCATTTCGAATTCTTCTATTCCCTGTGGTGGGTTGGCGTCATTCTTATCGGGGGGGCAGGGAGTCTGCACGGCGTGGTCTTCGGCAGCATGTTCATGGTACTGGTCGAGGAGGTCCTCAGGAATGGACTGGTCGCCTTGGGGGCTTTAATGCCGGGATTTGTACTGGTCGGAAAGTTCGACTACTTCAGGGATTCGGCCTTCGGCCTGGCCATCATCTTATTTTTAATCTATGAACCGAATGGCCTTGCATATCGGTACTGGCAAATAAAGAATTACTTCAACCTGTGGCCCTTCTCATACTGAGCGTGATATGTGGACGGTGGGTTGTGAAGAAAGCGAAAATATTAATCACGGTCACGCGAAACGGGCACGAAACACGACTATGGAAAGGAGGTGAGTCAAAAAGCGGGTTTTTTACTTTAATTAAACAGAATAAGGAGGGAGAAAAATGGGTAAGAAAATATTCTTCACGGTATTATTGGTGGTCTTTGCCTGCTCATCCGGTTGGGCAGCGGATATTGTGGTCGGTTCCCTCAACGACATGACCGGCCCGACATCTGACGTTGGCAAGGACAATGCAGCTGGCGTCCGGGAGGCGGTGGCTTACGTGAACGACACGGGCGGCATCAATGGCAAGAAAATAGACCTCAGAATGTACGACTACGGATACAAGGTCCCCGAAGCCATCACCATCTATAAGCGGTTCAAGAGCGTCGACAGGGTCACGATGATCCTCGGGTGGGGAACAGGTGATACGGAGGCACTTTCGCCGACCATTAACAAGGACAAAATGCCGTACCTGTCAGATTCCTTCTCGGGCCATCTGTGCAACCCGAAGAAGACCCCGTACAACTTTGTCTATGGCACCGATTACTCAACCAACGCCAGGGCTGCGCTGATTTCGTGGTACGAGGAGGTCTGGAAAAAAGACCCGAAATGGGCGAAGGAGAGGGCAAAGGGGAAACCCCGGCTTGCCTGTTTTTATTCATTCCCCCATCCCTACGCCAGCGCGCCGATTCGGGCCCTTAAGGACCAGGCCGCGCTCCTGGGCTTTGAGCCCGTCCCGGACCACGATGTCGCCTTATCAACCATTGATGCGAAAAGCCAGGTTCTGGCGGC
>CAYFXP010000408.1:0-3019 GCA_964346935.1 uncultured Syntrophobacterales bacterium | reverse complement strand
ATGGCACAGATACCCCGTAAAATGGCAACCCTCCTCACAATTCTCAACGGATCTCTTCTGCCCATATTTGTGACAGAAGGAGAGCTCGGCAAGTAACATTCGGGAAAACGCATTGGCATCCAAATCCAATCCCATCCTTGCTATTTCCCCCCGAATGGCCTTCCTATCTCGGAGTCCAATCGTTTCAACGCCGAGTTTTTTCTGCAGGAATTCCCCATAGCCATCACACACTTCCTCCATTTGACGGAGCTTTGTTTGATAGGACAGTTTACTGGTAAGGATCTTCTGAAGGGAATTTTCGGCCTTGGGATTGCGGAGAATGCGGTCTTTCTGATCGAATTTTCCGACAAGATAGGCAATATTGGGGCCAGGGTGCCGGGACTCAACCTCGACATCGAAACGATCGACCATGGGGGCGATGATGGTATTCGTCCCCCTATCCTGGTAATTTGCCGTTGCGAACAAGCAATATTCCTCGTTAATGATCATCTCGTTCAAGTATTCCCAGTTTCCCCTGTCCACCCCGTCGAGAATCATGCTCTGCTTCGTTTCTGGAAGACGGTTAATTTCGTCAACGATCTTAACGGGAATTTGGGCGAAGTTCGACCAAACGACCTCTTCCTTTCCCCTGTTCAGCTTCCCCAAATCGGGTCTTCCGATTATCTTCTCCTCGGTCTGCTCGGGATGCCCCGAAACCTCCGACCCCCAAATAATGCCCATGGGGATTCGGTAGAGCAGCGACCCTACGTATTCCGCCGATGTGGTCTTACCCAAGCCAGGTTCCCCGATTATGAGTTCCTTTCCCCTGCTAAGGCCCGTCAGCAAGCTGAACATGAGGGCGGAATTGAATCTCTCTCCCTTGATTTCCACATCTGGACGATTGAAGTAGAGATTCTCCTTAATGAAATCGTAGATTCCCTTTATTCTCTCTCGATAATGATTCTGCGTCATCCCTCTTCTCCACTTTGAAACCTTTTCACCTCTTCTCTCTTATATCGATATACCTTATCATTTCAACTCCCCCAAATCAAGACGATCCGGATAGGAAAGGACGGGACCCCAATCGATTCGACCGTGAGAGCCAAGGAAACCCCTATCCACTATTTGAGCAGAATTACCAATCCCGTCTTTGGATCCTCATGTTTGAGCAATATACCATCTCGTATGGAGAGATCCCCGATATCGACCCCTCCGATTCGACAGTGATAGGTGCCATCCCGTTCCTTTCTGAAGATTAGGTCCTTCATCCTGGCATCCGAAAAATGGAGAGCCTTCACCGAATATGTAACCTCCTCCCTGAGATCGGGATAGATGGCCTTTACGAGAAAGGCCAACAGCGAAAAGGCGTTGATATCGATGCAGTAGATCGTGCCCTTCCCCACCTCAAAGGTTCCACTCCACTGGGGGATACCATCTTTTGTAATCTCACCTGTCACCCTTTTGCCACGGAAGAGATAGTTAAATTCCCACACGCCATTCTGAGCGGGCACTTCAGGTAACCGGACTTCCAGGCGTCTGGAATAAGCCAGGGGCTTTCCGTTCTTCTTAAGGACCAGTTCGCTATCTCCCCTTTGATACCTGTCGGCTTCTCCGATATTGATAGTGAACCTCATGGCGAAATGCCTGTCGGCCTTTTCCACGGATAAGACCTCGGTCCCAATTTCAGTCCCCTTTCGCGTATAGTGGTATACATAGGTTTCTCCCTCGCGAAGGTGAGGGTACCGGACACAGTAACAAAACGATACTCCCATAATAAACAAAAGACCCACTACCTTCAGCGATCCGGCTCCCATTCCTCTCTTCTTACGTGCTGGAGATGAGGGCGCAATTAAAACCGACCTTATGCGGAGTTGAGACATTTGGACCTTCAAGGAAAACCCCTTTCCCGATATTTTAAAAACCCTCAAAAACCCATTATATAGCAATTTCAGCCAAAAAAAACTATAATCTTATCGGAGTATGATCCCTCGTCATTGCCTATGAAACCCTTGTTTCATCCACAACCTGTCCATGATCCCTTCGGCGACCCGGGGATTTACGTCGAATTCATGTTTGACAGGAGGGCCCTGCTCTTTGATATGGGAGATCTCCATCCCCTCTCCCCGCGCAAAATCTTGAAAATCAGCCACATCTTCGTCTCCCATACCCACATGGACCACTTCATCGGGTTTGACCACCTGTTGCGAATTTGCCTTGGGCGAGATAAAGATCTATCGCTTTTCGGACCTCTTTCTTTCGTTGACCATATGGAGAGTAAGCTGGAATCTTACACGTGGAATCTGGTGGAAAATTACTCCAATAACCTCACCCTAAAGGTCACTGAAGTTCACCCCGGGGCATGGAAGACGGCCTGCTTTCGGTGTCAATCTGGATTCAGGCGGGAAGAGTTCACCTGCCTTGAATCCTCCGATACGATTCTCTTGGATGAACCTGCGTTTCGGGTAAAGACGGCAACGCTCGATCATAAAATCCCATGCTTGGCCTTTTCCTTGGAGGAGAAACAGCATGTCAATATCCTAAAGACATGTTTGGAGAAGATGGAGCTTCCTATAGGTGCGTGGTTGAAGGAATTGAAAGAGGCCGTAATGCGGGAAGAACCGGATGAGAAATTATTCAGGGTATGGTGGAAGGAGAAGGGCCAGATAAAGGAAAGGGAATTCCCGTTGGGAGAATTGAAGGCGAACATCGTGAGGATCGTTCCCGGGCAGAAGATTACCTATGTTGCCGATGCAATCTACCACGAGGACAACGCGCGCAAGGTTGTCGAGCTGGCCAGGGAATCGGATGTACTGTTCATCGAGACGAGTTTTTTACAGAGGGATAAACATCTGGCGGCGGAGAAGTTCCACCTCACGGCTCAACAGGCGGGTCACCTCGCTCGCCAGGCCGGGGTTAAACACCTGGTGCCCTACCATTTCTCGCCCAAGTACACCCATCAAGGAAAGCTTCTACTCCAAGAGGCGATGAAAACCTTTCGGAATTCCCCGTGATAATTAGGACCGAAGACGGCGGATGGCAG
>CAYFXP010000407.1:0-19287 GCA_964346935.1 uncultured Syntrophobacterales bacterium | reverse complement strand
CGTTACCTTACGTCCCCCGAAGGGGATGAGGACCCGGCTTCCGAGCGTCAATCGTTCTAATAAAGCCGAAGGGATTTCATAATAGAAGTTCTTCTCGACGGGAAGGCCGATGGCGACTTCGACGAATTTCCTCTCATCGAGTTGCACGTTTTCCATTCCAAGCATGGAAATTATCATTAAGCCTTCCCTTTGTCAAAGATGGAGAGGGAGAATCCAAAGTATTTGACAACGTATGGGGGAAAATGCAATTTTCTACTCGTCCCCTTCGTTGGACTTCCCCAATTTTCGAGCGACTTCGGTCGCTTAAAAGGTCGGATATGAAGGAATCTCAGCTTCTAAAGGCCTTCAGCCAATCACTGGATAGGTTTTATCTGTGGTGGACCTTGCAGAAGAGCCGCGTGGATCATCGGCCCTCAAGCTATGACTTCGGAGCCTTGGTAACAGGGCAATACCTTGATTATCCCCAGCTCTTCTATCCGAAGCCCGGGGAAATTCCGGATATCCGTTTTGTGGAGACGAATCGGACCTCCGAGATCGAGGTCTCTCGGGTGACATTTGCCAGCCCTATGGAGACCAAGTATGGGCAGAACAACCTGGTTTATGGCAAACTATTCAGCCCCTCTGGAGCCACCCCTC
Source organism: uncultured Syntrophobacterales bacterium (assembly GCA_964346935.1). Lineage (GTDB taxonomy): Bacteria > Desulfobacterota > BSN033 > WVXP01. The sequence continues at coordinate 18,651 of CAYFXP010000407.1, read as the reverse complement.
TTTCAGCCATGGTCGTCCTCCATGGATGGAGTCGGCCGGCTTTGACTCTGGAGGAACGGCTCTGTCTTGCCTTAGGCCAAAGGGGTATTGTAAGCCTCCTCATCACGTTGCCTTACCATGTGCAACGAGCTCCTAGAGGTTCGTGGAGTGGGGAATATGCACTGAGTGGGGATGTGCTCAGGACCATCGAAGGGTTTCGCCAGTCAGTTCAAGAGGTTCGGGCAGTCATTCCCTTTTTGAAAAGATATTCGGAGAGGGTGGGGGTTTTAGGGATCAGCCTTGGCGGCATGATTGCCCACATAGTAATGGACCTGGAGAATACGGATTTTGGGATCAGCCTGCTTGCGGGAGGGAATAATGCTGGAATCGTATGGGAGGGCATTGCCACAAGGGATGTCAGGAAACAGATTCAAAACGCCGGGATCACCCGCAAACAGTTGAGTCAAATATGGGCAATCATCGATCCAGCTCGCCTGGCCAGACATAATCGAGTGAAGAAGATACTCATGATAAACGGCCTCTATGATCAGGTGGTGCCCCCAAAGTTCACGTTAGAACTATGGGAGTCCCTTGGCCGCCCTCCCATTCGGTGGTACCCCTGTGCCCACATAAGTTTCTTTCTCTTCCTCAAAAGGATCATTAATGATGTCATGCATTTCATCCACGCAGATTGAGGGATCCCTTTTTTCATGGGGTTTCAGATGAAGTGGCTGCTGTTATCCATTTTTTGGGGGCTCTGGTTTTTCAACTTCTCGACGAGGATTATTCCCTCCCCGGTTCTCCCGCTGATTGAAGATGAACTGATGCTCAGTCATGCACGGGCGGGCGGGCTCTTCATGTTTCTCTACGCGGGCTATGCCTTCTCCCTTCTGGTGGTGGGATCGATGGCTCCAAAAGTCGGATACAAGCGGTGTATCATCTGGGGGTTCCTTTGCTCTTCATCGGGCCTCTTTATCGTGCAATATGCCTATTCTTATGAACAGCTCGTTTTGCTCCTGGTGCTCATCGGATTAGGGTGCGGCGTCTATCTCCCCTCTATTATGCCCATGATTACTGAGACCTTTGCTCGAGAGCACTGGGGAAAAGCCATCGGCATCCACGACTCGGCGGCATCGCTCAGTATCTTCTCCATTCCCCTGTACGTCGCCATTGGCCTTCGCGTATGTCCGTGGAGGAGGCTCTTCCTCTTTCTCTGTATCGCATCCATGGTAGTCGTCGTGCTGTTCTGGATCTTTTCGAAGGAACCTCGAGGCGAGAAAGTCCCTGGTGGATACGGGCCCATTGAGGTCCTCAAGAAGAAGGCCTTATGGTTCATGATGCCCTTATGGATCGTTGCAGCGGCCTGCTGCCTCGGGGTTTATTCCATTATCCCCCTTTTTCTTGTGAATGAGCGGGGGATATCGTTGGACTTGGCAAATACCGTTTTTGGAACTTCTCGGTTAGGGGGTATCCTGGTATCGATAACGGCGGGTTTTCTGGTAGACCGCCTCGGCGTTCGCCGTATGCTCTTTTGGACATTGTTCTTAACGGGTCTTTCCACTGCAGGACTTGCTACGGTGAGGTCGTTCCATCTTCTCGTAGGAGCCTTGTTCTTTCAGGCCACCGTAGCCTTGGGATTTTTCCCCGTTGGGCTGGCAACGATTTCCAAAGTTACCACGTTAAGGGAGAGGAGCATGGCCACGGGGGTCGTTATCTCGGTCGGCGTTATCTTCGGCCTCGGGGTAGCTCCGTATCTCTTGGGAACGATTGCGGACCGAGTCAATTTCCAAACGGGGATATTGCTTCTGGGGATTTTGACCACCTTGTCTTCCTTTTCCGTAAGATATCTGATAAATTCGCGAGCGGCATGAATATCGTCGCTATTTGTTAGAACTGAATCATTTCATAAGAGGAACAATGGAAATGAAGGCGGAAAATGGTCAGGGGCGACTCCTGAGGTATCGCTGGTTCATCTTCGTTATCCTTGCCGTCGGGTACGTCTTAGTTTATTTCCATCGCGTCTCATCGGCGGTGGTTGCACCGGAGCTAACGGAAGCATTTCATGTCAGTGGTGCTATCCTGGGGGTCTTAGCATCGGCCTACTTTTATCCCTACGCCATCATGCAGCTTCCGGCGGGGCTGCTCTCGGATTCCCTCGGACCCAGGAAGGCGATGGCCCTGTTTACCTTGATTGCCTCCTGCGGAGCGGTGATCTTCGGCCTTTCACCCAATGTGTCGGTGGCCATTTTTGCCCGAATTTTGGTTGGATTGGGGGTTGCCGTTATTTTTATCCCGGCGATGAAGATCTTCGCAGAATGGTTTTTCGCAAGGGAGTTCGCCATGGTGACGGCTATCCTCATGATTGTTGGGGGACTTGGGTGGCTTTCAGCCTCAACGCCTTTGGCGCTGCTTACTCTATGGGTGGGCTGGAGGATGGCCTTCATAATTATTGGAATAGGGACGCTGATTCTGGCAATTCTGTCGTGGACTATCATCCGTGACCGCCCTCAAGACATGGGGTTGCCATCCCCAATGGAAATTGATGTCCCGAAATCCAAGGTCCCCGCAGAGGAGAAACGGATCGGGCTCTTAGAGGGAATGAGAATTGTCCTCTGCCAGCCGTATTTTTGGCCCCTTGCCATTTGGTTCTTCTTCTCGTGTGGGACCTTATTCGGCTTCGGAGGCCTCTGGGGTGGGCCCTTTATGATGGAGGTTTACGGGTTGAAGAAAGCCGAGGCGGCAAATATCCTGATGATGATCGCCGTAGGCATGATCATCGGGAGCCCGCTACTCAGTTTTATATCTGATCGAGTCGTTCGGGGCCGAAAACCAGTTCTCGTTGGCAGCGCAGCTATCCTTGTCCTTACCTGGATGCCCCTGGCATTCTTTCCCGCGCGACTGAATACCTGGATCCTCGCCCTGATTTGCTTGCTCATGGGAGTTTTCGCCAGCAGCATCGTCATCATCGCCTTCACGGCGACCAAAGAGCTTTTCCCCACCGCTATCGCCGGGACATCTACCGGCACGGTCAACCTTTTTCCCTTCGTTGGAGGGGCGGTTTTTCAGCCCGTGATGGGAGCGATCCTGGACAGGATCGGGAAAGTCGGAGGTGTATACCCGGCCTCTGCTTATGGTGGGGCATTTTTCGCATGTCTCATTGCCACAATCATCGCATTCATCGCCATTGTATTCATGAAAGAGACCTTTCCCAAGCCCAGTGCTTCGGGGGCTATCACCCCCTCAGCAGGTTAAGGTTGAGAGGTAAACAGGTTTGAGGTTGGGGGCTGGAGGGTAGACGCTGATGTTGACTCAACGGGTTCAATGGGATAGATTGGGATGCCGAATGGAAGATCTTGCGGTGTTCTTTCCCTATCATCTCCAACAAGAAGGAGGAATGGAATATGGGATCTGATCTCTACCCAGACTATTACAATCCCCTCATCCTAAAGCCCGAGAGACCGATGCCAAAAGTTGTGGCCGTGGTCGGTGCCGGCACCATTGGACCTGACATCGGGTACTACCTCAAGAGTGCCCTCCCGGGTATTAAGCTCTATTTGGTGGATATCGTCCAAAAACCCTTGGAAAACGCTCAGAAAAGGATAGAGGGGTACATTCAAAAGGCTATCGATAGAAAGAAGATGACGGAGGAGAAATCGAAGGCCGTTGGGGCCAACATTCATTACACGATGGACTATGGGGAGATCGAGGAAGCGGATCTGGTCATCGAGGCCGCCACGGAGAACCTGGAAATCAAGAGGAAGATCTTCGCAGGGATTGAGGAGATTGTGCCCCCCGACGCCATTATCACCTCCAATACCAGTTCCATTCCGGCGGAACGGATCTTTTCAGAGGTAAAGCGGCCCGAGAGAACTACGATTACCCACTTCTTTGCCCCCGCATGGAGGAACCCAGCGGTGGAGGTGATAACTTGGGATAAGGTCGACCGAAAGATCGTGGATTATCTCGTCTGGATGTTCTGTGCCACCGGAAAGACCCCCATCATCTCAAAGAGTGAGATCTGTTTCATACTGGACCGGGTATTTGATAACTGGTGTAACGATGCCGCGATGCTCTTGGATACGGCCACGGCATCACAAATCGACAAGGTGGCCGAGGAATTCGTTTTCGCCGGGCCATTCTACGTATTGAACCTGGCGAGGGGAAATCCCATCATCGTCGAGACCAATACCCTTCAGATGGAGGAAGGCGAGCACTATAGACCGGTCAACATTTTTCAATCGGTGGAGAGTTGGGAGACCGCCTCTCCGGGAGGCGAGGTGGAAGTCCCCGAGCACATAAGGGGGCGGGTGAGGAACAGGCTGCTGGGTGTTCTCTTCTCCCAGAGCTTTGACATCATCAACCGGGGAATTGGAACCCTGGAGGACCTCAACCTCGGCTGCCAGATCGCTTTGGGCTTTGGAAAAGGCCCCTTCGACATCATGAGGGATCTGGGGGAAGGTGAGACGAGACGGATCATCGGACAATTTCGGAAGGATCGGCCGGGAATGCCCGGGCCCAAGGGTGAGATATCGGCATATCAGGACTTCAAGAGGCATATCCTGGTGGATGAGATGAAGGGGGTGAAGATCATCACCATCCGCAGGCCCCAGTTTATGAACGCCCTCAATGACGAGGTTAACGACGAGATATTGGAGATCCTAAGACGTGGTGAGGATGATTCCTCGGTGAGCGGATTCATCATTTCGGGGTACGGGGAGAGGGCTTTCTGCGCTGGAGCGGAGATCGGAAAGTTTCCTCAACTATTGGGCGATGCGGAGGCGTCGATTCAGTATTCGAGGAATTGCTCCAACCTGCTGCGTTTCATCGATGGGATGAAAAAGCCCGTGGTGGCAGCAGTCAACGGGATGGCCTTGGGGGGTGGGGCGGAACTTGCCATACGCTGTCACCGGCTTCTGGCTACCAGGAATGCCTACTTTCAATTCCCCGAGGTGACCCTGGGGATTCTGCCCGGAATTGGTGGCATGGTTGTCCCCTATAGGAGATGGCCTGCTTCGGCCAAGGTCTTTAACGACATGATCCGGTTCGGGACTCGAATTTCCGCTGAAAAGGCCATGGAGATCGGGGTCATTTCGCGGGTTGCCGATAATTACGGCGAACTCATTGCCTCCGCAGTCCAGGAGGTGAAAGATCTCATGGGTAAGATCGAGTATATCCCCGATGGCCCCGTGGAGATCGCGGAGATGGAACCCGTAGAGAAGCCCATGGCCGGGAAGCTTTCCCTTAGCAAGGAGGTGGTGGAAATCATCTCAAGGGCCATTGGAGAAGCCGCTCTCGCCCCCGCGTTCGAAGAAGCCCTGGAGCTCGGCTATAAGGCCTTTGGCCAGGCGGCATGCACCGAGGCAGCCAAGGAGGGCATTTCAGCCTTTCTTGAAAAGAGGCCCCCGGAGTTCAGGAGGTGACGAGGTAGCCTGGCCTCGGTCCCCTGATCAAGAGGGATCCATATTAGGTTGCTCGATGGGACGTTACCCCCCGATGCTTCTGTGCAACAAAGGGTTGACCTTTCGGCCCTCATTCTTTAGAGTGAGGATTAGGCCCAAAGGGAAGAACGCGGGGTATTATGCTGAAGATAGAGAATAAGGTCGTCGTTCGGTTTCGAGATGGGAGAATGGTGAAGGGATATATTCACGATTTCCATCCCAACCGGGAGACTTTCCATATCACGGAAGTCCTTGATACTGGGACTATGGTTGAAGTACCCATGTCCCTGCTGAAGGCGATCTTCTTCGTTAGAACTTTTGAGGGGAATAAATATCATCAAACCGCCCACGAAAACGCCTTAGAGATCCTTGATAGCGTTCCCGGTTTGAAGATGAAGGTGGCGTTTTCCGATGGGGAGGTAATGTACGGTGCAACTCACGGGTATACAACGGAGAGGAAGGGCTTCTTCATTTTTCCAACCGATAAGCAGAGCAACAACGAAAGGGTTTTTATCATCAGGGAATCCACGGATATGGTGGAGACGTGGAGGTGAGAAAGGCTCGGTTGGGTTGTCCCTTGTTTGGCCGACTTTACTCAGGCGGAGCTCAATGGATATAATAGTAAAATGAATTGGTGACAGGTCGGCAATAGGGAGCAGTTGGTACAATGGAAATTGAGGTCAAGTTATTCGCCACGTTGAGGGATTATCTACCCAAGGGGAGCGGCCAGTTCTCCTGTAAGGTTGAGATTGATTCCACCGATACGGTGAGGAATGTCCTGGAAAGGTTGGAAATTCCTGAAGAAATGCCCAAAATCATATTGGTGAATGGGGTTCATAGCAATCTCGACCGAGTTCTGAAGTTCGGGGACGTGTTGTCCGTCTTTCCCCCTGTGGCAGGGGGTTAAGGTCTTATCCCCAATCATTCCGTGTCGATAATCTCCACCCCCTTCGGCACATCTAAGCGAAATGTCCCTTTCCCCAATGAGGGGTTTATTTCCCATTCCAAGAGGTGCATTCTTATCCTCCTTTCGGACGGGGGAATCCGGAATTCGATGTCCATGGGGAAGTGGATTCCATTCCTTTTCCTGAAATTCGCGAAGAGGACCTCCCACTGGGGATTTCGCAGCTTATCAAGCTCAGTTGCTCTGAGCGGCGCGAAATGAAAGGGATCTATCCAGAATATTCGCCTTGAGCCTTCTGGGGTATTTTCCTTTACGATGTAAGCCTTATCCTTTTGACTGTAGTGGGTGGCAAGGCGCTCATCATTCGACCAGCCCAACTCTCCTACCATTAGCGGGATCAGCTTCCTCGCGTCGCCGGGAAAGGAGAAAAAAGGGGAGAGGTTTTTTATGGTGGCTTCTCCCCGATAGAGACGATTTTCTGCGGGGAGGAGGGCCTCGAAAACCTCGCCGTCAGTCGTCAAATAGAGAAGAGTTTGTCCGATGGGGCTGAAGGCTTCAACCCTCAGGGAGGCTGGTTTCTTAATGATGATGAGCTCTTCCAGGGTGAAACGGTTCTTTCCGAAGTTGATGGTAACCTTCGCTTGGGCCTTTATTGACTGGATCCGGCGACTTCTGGCTTGTACCCGTTGGATAAGATCGGTTGAAGAGAGGATTTCCCTTGGAGCCCTTCTTGGCCACAGCAGTGCACATCCTGAGAGGAGTGAGACGGAGAAGAGGAACAAACCCACAGTGCAAAGAAGGGCCTCTAAGGTTTTTTGCCCCTTTTTGCCTTGGTCTCCTCGATTTTTTTCATCAAACGGTTTAATTGATCCTCCTTGGGTTTTAGTTGCAATGCCCTTTCGTAGAGTTCTAGGGCCTTATCTACGAGGTTGATCTTGAGGTAGCCGTCCCCCAGGTGTTCGGTGATGATGGGGTCGTCGGGGGTCAATTCGATAGCCCTTTCCAATTCAATCACGGCCTTCTCATATTCCCCTTTCTTATAATACACCCAGCCCAAGCTATCGGTAATATAGCCGCTATCGGGTTTCAGTTTGAGGGCCTTTTGGATCAATTCAAGCGATTCATCGAGGTTGATTCCTTTATCTGCAAAGGTGTAGCCGAGGTAGTTCAGCGCGTCGGCATGTTCAGGGTCTAACGCGATCACTTCCCTCATGAGGCGCACCATATCCTCAAACTTATCCAGTTTATCGGAGACGACTCCCATCTGGAAGAGGAGATCGGCGTTCTTTTCATCGAACTGGTGGGCCCTCACCAACACTTCGAGGGCCTTCTCCATCTCTTTCCCCCTTTCATAGAAAGAGGAGAGCAGAAGATAGAGGTCGGTCTCCTTGGGTTTGGCCTGAATCGATTCCTCCAGGAGATCAATGGCCTCATCGAGCCTTCCGAGATCCTCGAGGATAAGAGTGGCATTTTCCCTGGAACTGACATATAGGGGGGATTCTTTAGGGATCTTTATGTACTCGGCTATGGCCTGGTCGTTATTCCCCTTTTTCATATAGGATGTGGCTAAATAAAACCTTACCTTGTCATCCTTGGGTTTGGAGGCGAGGACAAAACTGAATTCCAAGATGGCATCTTCGTACTTGCCCTGCTCGAAGTAGATGAGCCCCATCTTAACCCTGATATCCAAGTCCTCCGAATCGAACTTTCGCATTTCCCGGTATTGGGTCAGGGCATCTTCCCACTGGTTTTTCTGGATATACAGTTGGCCGAGGCGTTCACGAGCCGTCTTGTTCTCGGGATCGATCGTCAATACCTTTTGGTAGATTTCAATGGCTTTTTCAGGCTTTTTCTGGATCTCATGGACGGTGCCAAGGTCAATTAAGGCCGATATGAAATCGGGTTTGACCGAGAGGAGCCGTTCGTAGTAGCTGATGCTCTCTTCAAACCTCTTTGTCTCCGCATGGAATCTTCCCAGATAGTAGAGCCCCATGATGTGGTCGGGGAAACGATCTATCAATTTCTTCAAAATCTCTATGGCCTTATCGTATTGCTGGGATTCCCGGTATAGTGAACTGAGGTAGAGATACGTCTGTTCGTTTTGGGGGTCGATCCTCAGGGCCTCACGATAATGTTCAATGGCAAGGTCCTTCTTGTCTAGGCCGGCATAGAGGCTGCCGAGGACAACATGGGCCGGAGCGAAGTTCCTGCCGGTGGAAAGTGCTTCCCTGCACTCGGCGATGGCCTCGTTTATCATTTCCTTCTTGATGTACAATCGGGCCAATTCGACGCGAAGATGGGGTGATTTTGGGTCATACGTAATTGCCTTCTTCAATTCATCTATGGTTCCATCCATGTCCCCTTCATGTCTTTTCAATTGAGCGCGCATGTAATGGTACGAGGCATTGGAGGCGGGGCTCACTTCCTGGGTGAGGAGAGGAGGTTCTTCTCTCAATTCCGGGGGCCTCTCCCCCTTTTGCATCTGGGAGCAGAACAGCAGAAAGAAAGGCAGTAAAAGGATAATCCACTTCTGTTTCAGTTGCTTACACATGCCTTAATTTTTAGCATAGTTTCGTTCCAGCGTCAATTGCGATAGGCCCGGAGTTTCCTCAATTTTGTCGGGAAAACCGTTGTTTGTGGACGCAATTTAGATACCTGGGAATCCGGAAAAGGAGCTCTGAGCGCGAATTATATTTTTTCGACAACCACTCCTTGGTGACCCGAGCGGCTGCAAACCCAGTTCTGGGTTGAACGTGGCGCAGATGCTGGAATCGTCGAAAAAAATATGTTTGAGCAGCGAGGAGCGACTTTTCCGGATGTCTCGGGTCACCTCACGAGTACTGAAGCGAAGGAACAGTGGTGTTTTCTCAAGCCTTGGTGGTGGGGATTGTCATACCCCACGGATTGGTGTATAGTGGGATTGTTCAATAGGTCTATTGTCTCAATTGGGTGATCGGCGCTGAAGTGAGCAGAATTGGATTTACAACGACCATCCCCATCGAAATCCTCTTTGCTGCCGGAAAGACGCCCGTAGACCTCAACAACGTCTTTATCACCCATCCCCAAAAGAAGGCCTTGGTGGAGGAAGCAGAACTCGAGGGATTCCCCCGCAATATTTGTGGTTGGGTAAAGGGAATTTACTCGGTGGCTCTGAGATTGGACCTGGATGAAGTCATAGCCGTCACCCAGGGCGATTGTAGCAACACCCAGGCCCTCATGGAGACCTTGAAGTTGAAGGGGATGAGAATCTTTCCTTTTTCCTATCCCTATGACCGTGACGAGGAACTGCTTCATCTTCAGATAAGGAAGATGATGGCTCACTACGGTGTGACGGAGGCCGAAGCCGCTTCCCTTAAGACGAGACTGGACACAATAAGACAGAGCCTAGCATTAATTGATGAGCTAACCTGGCAGGCGGACACCGTAAGCGGATTCGAAAACCATTACTTCTTGGTGTCTGCAAGCGACATGAAGGGAGCCCTTGGGGCCTTTCAGGAGGAGGTGGAGGGTTTTCTCAAGGAGGTGAAGGGGCGAAGGGGAGCCGACCCGGAGATTAGGCTGGGTTATGTAGGCGTTCCCCCCATATATGATGATCTCTACTCCTTCCTTGAGGGGTTGAACGCGCGGGTTGTGTTCAACGAAACCCAGCGGCAGTTCAGCATGCCCTATCAAACGCCTACCCTCCTGCAGCAATATCTGAAATACACGTATCCCTATGACGTGTTTTCGCGGTTAAGGGATATCCATGAGGAGGTGCAACGAAGAAGGATTGACGGGTTGATCCATTATGTCCAGTCCTTCTGCTTTAGGCAGATAGAGGATCTCATACTCCGCTACGAAATAGATTTGCCGATATTGACGCTCGAGGGGGATAAGCCGGCCCCCTTGGATGCCCGAGCTAAGGTAAGGATCGAGAGTTTCATCGAGATGTTGAAGGAGAAGAAGAGGAGCAGTTCCTCGCCATGAATATCGGGATCGACTTGGGAAGCCGCACGGTCAAGATCGCCCTGATGGAAGGGAACGAAATCGCAAGAACGAGGAGCTTCGGTACCCTTCTCTTCTATAAGCGATACGGCGCCATCAGGCAGGCGGCCATCGGCAGGATCTCATTTGAAAAGGTCCAACGAGGCCAGCTCTACAAGGCTATGCTTGAAGGAAGGGTGCCAGGATAATTGGGTGGATCACTCGATATCGCCAGGAAACCTATATGTCATACATGGAGATCACCGATGGAGGGAGGAGGCTGAGGCCACTGCGTTTTGAAGAGGATATCGTCATTGGCGGAAAGATTCGAAGCAAAATCACCCATTTCGACTATCGGGGGCGAAGGTTAGTTAAGGGGAGGATGAATAGAGAAGGCGTATTCATTCAAAACGAGGGAGAGATTCCCGAGGGAATTATTTATGACCATCTCCTAACGGCCTTCTTTAACTTTCGCTCGGGGGTTTATGGGAAGATCCAACGCGGGAAGTGATATCGAGTGAGGACCGTGCCCAGGACCGGGGTCTCAACCATCGATGTGGAGATTGCGACCAAGGAGGAGATGCAAATGCGCCGCGGGCAAGGGAATGAAGGGGATAAGGAATATTACGTCACGGTGTTTTTGGACAAGGAGATCACGGAATCGAGGACGGGAAAGGTAAAAGGCTGGGTTTCCAAGAACCTCGTGCCCATCGAGGGCACCGTAGAAGATGTGGTTTTCGTCGGAGACATCCGCGGCTTCCTGCTAGGGGAAAGCCGGGCGAGCTGAGTGGGAATGGATACCGTCCAATGGTATTTCAAGGTTAACCGCGAGGATATTGCCTACATGAAGTTCATCCTGGAGTCATACGAGGGACTTGGGGTGCTCAGGACTGTCGATCCTCAGAGCGGGACTGTGGAGGTGATGGTTCCGCCGGGGCTGGAACAGGATATGGAAATGGTCCTCGAGGGCCTCCGGGATGAGATCTCCATAGAGCGAATCGAGTACCCGCAGAGGGAGGAGTTTAGATGAGACTAAGAGTAACGATGGTCCTCTTGCTATTTGTTGCTGGGTGTGCGCCAGCCATAGAAAGGATCTCTGGGGAAACCTACCGGTTAAAGGGGTTGACAGATGAAAGCTTTTCCGGGCAGAGCTTAGCAATCCTCCCCGTCATGGGATTGAAGAAGGAGGCCCTCGCCGAAGAGACCCATGGGAACGGAAACCCGATTCCCTTTATACCCCCGGTGCCCTCGCCTTACACGGGGGAGATCGCGCCGCTCCTGCAAAAGAAGAAACCGGAGGTTGTGGATGAAGAGAAATGCCAGAGGGTTGCCACGGATCTCTTGGCTGGATCCTTCAAGAGGAAGAGGGAAGATATCTTTGTCGTTCCGCCTGAAAAATGCCTCGCCTTGATCAGGGAATCGGGTCTCATGGAATCCTATGAGCGAAGGATAGTGGAATACGCCTCTATCTGGATACTGGAGAAGGCATTTCTCAAGGAGTTGAGCAAATGCGTGAATGTCCGTTATGTGCTGGTCTCGCAACTGGTCTCGTTCTCCTCACAGAGCCGCTCAACCTTCGTTTTCATTTGGAAGCTCGGAAGGCTCTATGTGGAGAGAACCACCACTATCCTGGGGCAAATCTGGGATACCCAATCGGGGGAAGTGGCCTGGATGGGACATGGCACGGCCTACCATAAACAAGGGATATATCGGAACCCCCCCCACCTTTCAGCAGTTGGCCGAAAAGGCGTGTGATGGATTTGTAGATCGCATCCCCTGATGTCACACGAAACGGAGCTTCATGGGCTTTTCTATTCGGACAATTCTGCGCTGGGGCGCGCTCCTCTTCCTCTCCACATCTTCTTTATGTTGGACCGAGGCCAATGGTTCAGGGGTATTTCACGACTACAGGGGAGCTATCCATATCCACTCCACATACTCGGATGGAAAGGGAACCATTGAGGAGATCGCCGCTGCGGCCCGCCAGGTGGGGTTGGATTTCGTCATCACGACGGATCATGACACCCTTGCCCCTTTGATGGAGGGGAAGGAGGGATGGCACGAAGACGTTCTGGTCTTAGTGGGGAGCGAGATCGGCACCAAGGCGGGGTATTATTTGGCCGTGAACATCTCCCGGTTGCCCGAAGGTCGGGACCCAAAGGAGCATTTGGAAGTGGTCAAGGGGCAAGGGGGAATGAGTTTCCTTGCCCACCCCTATGGCTTCAGGGATCGGTGGGATTGGGCCAACTGGACATTGCCCGGTTTTACGGGGATGGAGATCTACGACCTCACCGATGACCTCCTGAAGGAATCCCTCATCACCTATATCAAATTCCTTTTTGTTGGCCTCTTCAATCCACGGGAGACATTCAGTTCATATCTGGATAGGCCTACCGAGGAGCTTCGAAAGTGGGATGAACTAACCCTCCAAGGGAAAATGGTCGGAATTGGGGGTATCAACGTGCATGCCAAATTCCGATTCTTGGGGAGAGCCATCGATCCGTATTGGAAGCTCTTCAGGCTTGTTCAGACCCACGTCCTCGCCAGAGAGGCCTTCACAGGGGACCTCGAACACGATAAGGACATCCTTTACGAAGCCCTGGCGCAAGGTCGCGTATATGTCTCCTTTGGTACCTGGGGGGAGGCCAGGGAGTTTACGTTCAAGGCCTCCAATGGGGAAAGAGAGCTCATAATGGGGGAGGAGGCCCCGATGAACCGTCCCGTGTGGCTTCGGGTTGGTCTCCCCCAAGAGGCTTTTATAAAGGCGATCCGAAACGGGAAGGTGATCGCGGAGGGAGAGGGAAAGGGGCTGAATCGTGAGGTCCATGGCCCAGGAGTCTACCGGGTGGAGGCGTACCGGAAAGTGAGGCGAAAGAACAGGCTCTGGATCATCTCGAACCCCATTTACCTTCGCTAGTCAATACCGCGATGAGATCCATCATTGGGATATTTGGGGTCCTGCTTCCCTTCCTCGCGGTGGGATTTTCATCCCACGGCTCGGTGGCAGAAGGAGGTACCAAGGGGCTCCTCAGGGCCGGTGCTGCGAGAGTGGATATAACTCCCGACACCTATCCTCCGCTAGCGGGCTACGGGACAAGGAGGGGGAGGGCTTCCAAGGGAGTTCATGATCCCATCTATGCCCGGGCGATTGTTCTGGACAACGGGCAGACCAGGGTCGCTATCTGCAACATGGATTTGGTGATCACGACAATCCAGCTCAAAAGGGCCATCTGGCAAAGGATGAGCGGGACGGACCTGGATGCCCTTTTTCTTTCCGCGACCCATAACCACTCGGGCGCGGGTGGCTATATCGATAATTTCATGGCCGAACTTGTAGCCATGGGATCGTATGATGAGGATATTTTTCGGAATCTGGTGGATAAGGTCTCCCGAGCCATCACAAAGGCTTTGGAAAATCTGAGGCCTGCGGTCATCGGGTGGAATGGGGGATCGGCTCCCGATTTTTGTGTAAACAGAAGGCCAGAAGGAGGGAGAGTAGACCCGGAAATCGGCGTGATCGATATAGAGGGCGAAGGAGGAAGGCCTATTGCCCTCCTGGTCAACTTCGGCGCTCACCCGACGATTCTGGGGCCGAAGAATATGTTGATTTCGGGCGATTTCCCCGGATTTCTGGCCCGGTATCTTGAAAAGCGGAGGGGGGTAGTGCTATTTGCCAACGGTGCTTCCGCGGATGTCGCGCCGCGGGTGAAGGCCGAGGGAAACAGATTCGGTCAGGCCAAGGCGATGGGAGAATCTTTGGGGCAAAGGGTTCTTCGGTTGCTCGAAGGAATCGAGACCAGAGGGAGGGTTCGAATCGAATCCATGGAAAGGGAGATATTGCTTCCCTCGCGCCCCGATCTCAGGCCGATCCTGCAGTTTCCCCTTCTAACTTCCTGTTTGAACTTGTTGGCCGATGTCTGGTTACCCGAAAAGACTAAATTGGGAGTAATTGCCATAGATGATCTCCTCTTGATAGGCGTCCCATGTGACCTTGGGGCTGAGGTAGGCCTCGAGATAAAGGAAAGCGTCAGCCCGAGGTGGGGGCTGATCATTTCCCAAACCAATGACTATATCGGTTATGTGATCACCCGAGATGAGTATCGGGAGGGGGGCTACGAGGCGAAAATGTCCTTCTTCGGTCCCGGATTGGCCGATCTAATCAAAAGGGAGGTGCTAAAAATGATAGGTGAGTTGGGCGTAAAGAGGCGGCTTTCACATCAGGGGCCTCATTCAGATTGTCCGTACGATCTGTCTGGAACGCTGAGCTCTCCTTTCTCTTCCATATCGCTCGGGTTTGCCATGAGGCAATCCAAGGAAAATGCTTCCAATCGTGAGTAAATGGATGTACATCATCGGCATCCTCCCACTGATCCTTCTTGCCGAATCAGGGACGGCATCACCGATGGATGCCGAGGGTTTCTGTCTCGCGGGAGCAGCGAAGGCCAAGATTACCCCTGCGGGGAGGGTATATCTGGCGGGATTCCGGGCAAACCGCAGGAGCGTTGGGGTTCATGATGACCTCTACGCTCGATGTCTTATCCTGAAGAAGGGGGAGGACTGGTTAACCCTCGTCTCCCTTGACCTTATAGGGCTGCTCAATGGTGACGTGAGGGAGATCGTTCAAAGAGTTAAACCGCTGGTAGGGGGAAACGTGATCATTGCCTCTACCCACACCCATTCTGGGCCTGATACCATTGGGTTGTGGGGGAGTTCCCTTTTTGGCCTTCTCCCCATTCGATCTGGAAAGGATGGAGAATATGTGAACTTCTTGAAGAAGGAGGTCTCCAGAGCCATTCTGGATGCGGCCACCTCTCTGGAGGAGGCCGAGATCACATGCGCCCAGGCCGAGGTCCACGGGCTCTCCAAGAACATCCGAAGGAAATACAGCCTTGATCGCGATTTGATTGTCATGGGAGTTAGGTCCACGAGAACCAGGAGGCCCATGGCGAGCCTCGTGAACTTCGCCTGCCATCCGGAGTCCCTTTGGTCAGATAACCGACTGATTACGGCCGATTTCGCCGGATATCTCTGCAATACCATGGAGAGACGGTTGGGTGGGGTCGTCCTGTACTTCAATGGTGCATTAGGGGGCATGGTGACGGTCAACGTGAGGGTGGATGAGAGGCGAAGGGAGGTTCATACCTTCCCCGAGGCGGAGCGAATTGGCACCCATCTGGCCATGGTTGCTCTGGGAGCCATGGAGGATGCCGAGGTTAATCCCGTTTACCGGATTCAAGCCCATAGGAAAGTGGTTGCCATTCCCGCCAAGAACTGGCGCTTTCGCCTAGCCAAATGGATGGGGGTAATCGATAGGCCGTTGGAGGAGAACAGGGTATTGACCGAGCTGTGGCGCATCGATCTTGGAGGAGCTCAGATCATTACTATTCCTGGGGAGATATTGCCCAATCTTGGCCTGAAGCTCAAGGAGCATATGAGGGGAAAATACCGCCTTCTCTTGGGGTTGGCCAACGACGAGGTGGGGTATGTCTTATCCTCGGCCGATTATCACGACGAGCTGTATTCCTATGAACGATCCATGTCCATCGGTCCAGAAATCGGCCCTCTTATTTATAAGGGAGTGATAGACCTCCTTTCTCCCCATTAGATCCTTGGCATCTCAGAAAAGTTTGCTTTTCACTGAGGACTATTGATCCTCGGCAAAGGCCTCCTTGAAATGCTTCAAGACCCGATATCGGAGGTACGGGAAAAAGAGGGCAGAGGAGTCGTGGCCAGTTGGAATCCTTATCCACAGCGGCCTTCCCAGGGCTTTCCAGAGTTTTTCGGAACAGGGAGGTGGGACAACTCTGTCGAACCGGGCATTCACCATCAAGATGTATTTCGGATCACTCCTTGAAGCATAGGTAAGGGGATCAACGGGGGCCAATATTCGGCTTGCCTCTTTCTGAAATTGTTGGAGGTCTATACCGTGAGTGCTCATAACCCCTGCTCGAAATTGGACGACCATATGCTCCTTGGAGGTGGCGAGTATTGTGGCGATATCCCCCCCTGCGAGCAGGATGGCGGCGGCGTTGATTCGAGGTTCCACCTCCATGGCCAGGGCTGCCACAATTGCTCCCATGCTGATTCCCAGTACGCCGATGCGATTCAGATTACCGCTACCCCTGCGGCCCAACCAATCGATAGATCGCCTGATATCGATAATTGCGTGCCTCAAGGCCATCTCGGTGTGGATGAGCCCTTTTTCGGGGTCAAGGGGATTAGCGGTTCTCTCGAACCTCAGGCAAGAGAACCCGTGGCGTGCTAGATAGCGGGCGCAGCTCTTGGAGAAGAAATAGTTCCCCCCCAGGATGGGGAGAACGATAATAGTGGGAGCATTCTCCCCGGACTTCTGGATGTAATGGTATGCCGTGACCCAATGGGGGACCAGGGAGCTGGGAAAGGTAACCTTTTCAATCCGGAAGGTATTTTTCTCCTTACAGCGCTTTACCAGTGGCTGGAGTTCTTCCCTTTCGTAGCTGAACAGCGGTATTTCGAAAAAGGGATGGGGTTTTTTCGGAGATAAATCATGCCTCACGGTGCAGCCCATGAGCACTATTATTAGCCAGATCATGAGCATGGAGAGGAGCCCTTTCCTGGCACGGTTTTCCATTGATTTTATCCCCTCAATGGTATATAGGGGATTTTAACCCATTGTCGGGGCAACTCCAAGGAGTTACTGGGATCGCGGAATAATCCTTCGCCAAGTCCGGTCACGAGGGTACGAGGTATGGTGATGATTGCGGAAGTCGACTTCTCCAAAGTATTGAAGCGGGCATTAAAACAGGGGGGTGAGTTTGCCGATCTCTTCCTGGAGGAGACAAGCACGTCTTCCATTGTGTGCGAGGATAATCGCATCGAGCGGATTATCGCGGGAACGGATACGGGGGCGGGCCTGAGAGTGATCTTCGGCCAGAAAACCTCATATGGGTACTGCAATGCATTTTCCGAAAAGAGCCTCCTGGAATTGGCGAGCTCGGTGAGCAGCGCTGTGAGGGAAAAGGGTGAACGGGCTACTATCGGATTGCCCGCAGAACCTACTTCATCGGGGCTCGAGGTTCGTGTGCTGCCGGATAGTGTTCCCATCTCCAAGAAAGCCTCCATGGTAGGGAGGGCTGATGAACGAGCTCGTTCACGGGATCGACGCGTGAGACAGGTGAAGGTCGTCTATCGGGACTTCAATCAGAGGGTGACGGTAGCCAACTCAGAAGGCGTCTTGGTTGAGGACAATCGGATTGGAACCCTCTTTTTCGTCCAAGTGGTCTCCGTCGAGGATGGAATAACGCAAACCGGCTATGAGCCCGTGGGCGGGAGCATCGGATTCGAGCTCTTCGAGCTATATTCCCCGGAACAGGTGGCCGATATCGCCACCAACCGATCCCTGTTAATGCTGGGCGCCAGTGAGGCGCCCATGGGCAGGATGTCGGTGGTCCTCTCCAGCGAGGCAGGGGGTACCATGATCCATGAGGCCATCGGCCATGGCCTTGAAGCAGACCTGGTGCAGCAGGACCTCTCAGTCTACGCTCGTCGAGTGGGGAAGAAGGTGGCCTCTCCATTAATCACCGTCGTAGACGATTCCACCCTTCCCCAGAAAAGAGGATCCTTCTGCTTCGACGATGAGGGGATTCCATCTCAGAAGACGGTCCTCGTGGACAAGGGGGTGCTTCAGGGCTATCTCTTTGACCGGCTGACGGCGGGAAAGGATGGGGTTCAACCCACGGGAAATGGGCGGAGAGAATCCTACCGATACAAACCGATTCCTAGGATGACGAATACCTTCATCGCCCCGGGACCCTCCAATCCCAGGGATATCATCAGGTCGGTTGATAGGGGACTCTTCGTGAAGAAGATGGGTGGAGGCCAAGTGGACACCGTTAACGGGAACTTCATCTTCGAGGTGAGCGAGGGGTATCTCATAGCCAACGGCCGGGTTGGAGATCCCGTAAGGGGTGCTACGCTTACGGGAAACGGCCCGGAAATTCTCAAGCAGATAGATATGGTGGGAGATGACCTTGGGTTCACCATAGGTACGTGCGGAAAGGAGGGACAGGGCGTCCCCGTAGCAAGCGGGCAACCTACCTTGAGAATCCCGGAGATCGTGGTGGGGGGAAAGGCAAAATGATGCCCATCACTTTCGGGTTTGTGCCCGAGCACCTTGATGGCCGGATTTCCCGGAGTGCGAAATTATTCAGTATTGCGGTGCTGCAGTCGGAAAGGGGAAAAAGGTTAGAGAGTAGAGGTTGGAGGCGAAAGGAGAAATGTCAAATGTCAAGGGACTGTTGCCAAAATACCCTTTCGCTCTCTGAAAATAATTTTTGACCATTCTAGAGTTTGCTTCACTGCAAACCCAAAACTCGCCCTTCGGGCTCA